>DASSEC010000071.1:0-7161 GCA_035696685.1 Candidatus Limnocylindria bacterium
GGCACCAGCAGCATCACCAGCCAGGCCCCAGCCAGGAACTTGCTGGCCGCCACCACCACCACGATCACGGCCGTCGTGACCGCTCCCAGCCCGTTGATCAGCAGCCCGCGGCGCCAGCCCTGCTCGCGCCGCACCCACCAGCGCCGGACCATTCCGGTCTGCGACAGGGTGAAGGCCACGAACACGCCGAGCGTATAGAGCGGGATCAGGGCGCTGACAGATGCCTGGAATACGACCAGCAGCACCACTGCCAGCGCGGCCAGTGCCACGATGCCGGTCGAGAAGGCGAGACGGTCGCCCCGGAATCCGAACTGCCGCGGCATGAAGCCGTCCCGCGCCAGGAACGACGACAGGCGCGGGAAGTCCGCGAAGCTGGTGTTCGCGGCAAGCGTCAGGATGAGCGCCGTTGCTACCTGCACCAGCACCAAGTACGGCCCGTCGCCGGTGAGGTGGCGCGCCAGGATGGAGAGCACGGTCTGCTGCTCGTCCGGGTCGGGCAGGATTCCGAACCAGCTGACGAGGAAGCTGATGCCCAGGAACAGCGTGGCGAACAGGATGGCGGCCGCGGTCAGCGTGGTGCGGGCGTTGCGCCATTCGGGCGGCTTGAACGCCGGCACGCCGTCAGAGACCGCCTCGACACCGGTCAGCGCGACTGCGCCGGAGGAGAACGCGCGGAGCACCAGCAGCAGCCCCAGCACGCCGAGGCCGTTCGACTCCTCGGCTGCCACCCAGCTGGCCGGTGGCGTGTAATCGGGCACGATGCCAGTGGCGATTGCGAACAGACCGAAGCCGATGAGCCCCAGCACGGCGACGATGTACAGGTAGGTCGGCGCCATGAAGATCGTGCCGGACTCGCGTACGCCCCGCAGGTTGCCGATGGTCAGCAGCGCCACGATGGCCACCGCCATGTAGACGCGCCAATCGAAGAGGCCGGGCACGATGGAGGTGATGGCGGCCACTCCCGCAGAGACGGAGACCGCGACGGTCAACGTGTAGTCGATGAGCAGCGCCCCGGCCGCCACCAGGCCCACCGGCGGCCCCAGGTTGTCGCTGGCGACGATGTAGCTCGACGCGCCATTGGGGTAGGCACGAATCGTCTGGCGGTAGCTGGTGGCCACGATGGCCAGCACGGCCACGATTACCACGGTCAACGGCATGACCAGGCTGAACGCGCCGATGCCTGCCACCACCAGGACCCGCATCATCTCCTCGGTGGCATACGCCGAGGAGCTGATGTTGTCGCTGCTGAATACGGCCAGCGCCTTCAGCTTCGTAAGGCGCTCGTGCTCCTCGCGCTCGCTGGAGATCGGCTTACCGATCAGCCAGCCACGGACTCGCGAGTAGGTGTGCTGCCAGCCGGCCGGGACGACCAGCGTCTCGCTGGTGGCAACCAGCTGGCCGTCGTCCCCGCGCTCGAACTCCGACTCGAATGGCCGCACGATCCGCACGTAGGCGTCGCCAGGCCGCAGCCCCCGCTTCTTCTCACGGACCTCGAGGTGCGGATCGATCCGGTTGGGCGCTGGATCGGGCTCCATTGCGCTCAGCCGGCCTCCGAGGCCGGGCGCGTCTGTGCCCGGCCGCCGCGCCGGAACTGGACGATGAATCGATCACCATCGACCTCGACCTGCACCGCCAGCCCTCGTTCGGCGGCGAGCCCCTGGGCCAGGCTGAGGATCGGCATCGCGGGATCGTCGCCGTCGGGCAGGTTCCCGCTCACGCTCACGGCGTTCACGCCATCAGCAGGACCGCCGAGCAGCTCACATGCAGCGCGCAGCGAACGGATGGTGTGCGCCCTGGCGGCGCCGTCGACGATCGAGATCATTCGACCCTGATCGTCGCTCCGCGAGGCTCAACGGCGGGTCAACGCGCCGGGCTCGCCGCCTCAATATCGGCTCAACATTCTCCGGCGTGCCTGTCTCAGTCGGCTTCGTGCTCCATCAGCCGATAGCCGACCCCAGCCTCGGTGCGCAGGTGACGAGGGTTCGCCGGATCGCGCTCCAGCTTCTTGCGCAGGCGCGCCATGTAGACGTGCAGGTAGTGGTCCTCGGAGCCGTACTCGGGGCCCCAGACCCTCTGCAGCAGGGCGCGGTCGGTGATGACCCGTCCCGCGTCCGCCACCAGCGCGCCGAGGATGGCGTACTCGGTCGGCGTCAGGTGCACCGCTTCACCCGCCACGCTCACCTCCCGTCGTTCGAGGTCGACGGCCAGTTCGCCGGAGCGAAACACGGGGTCGGTGGTGCCCGACCGTGCGGCGTGGCGCAGCGCCACGCGGATGCGGGCCAGCAGCTCGTCGACGCCGAAGGGCTTGGTCAGGTAGTCATCCGCGCCGAGCTCCAGCGCGCGGACCTTGTCAGCCTCTGCGCCGCGCACCGACAGGACGATGATCGGGACGCTGCTGCGCTCGCGCAGGCGCTGGATGACCTCGTTGCCCCCGATATCCGGTAGCACCATGTCGAGCAGGACCAGGTCCGGATGGAAGCGAGTCTCCAGCTCAAGCCCGGCCTCGCCGGTCTCGGCCCCCCGGACCTCGAAGCCGTGGCCCGCCAGGTTGCGCTCCACTGCTTGGCGCAGCGCGGGCTCGTCGTCAACGACCAGGATGCGAGCCCCGGCCGACGCACGAGGCTTCACCCGGCCGATCCGTTCGGCGCCGGCGCGGTGGCTTCCTCGGCGGGGATCTCGAAGGTGAAGGTGGCGCCACCCTGACGGCGATTCTCAGCCCAGATTCGGCCCCCGTGCGCCTCGACCAGCCCCTGCGCCACGGCCAGGCCCAGCCCGCTGCCACCGCGCGGGCCGCCGCGGGCGCGGAAGAAGGGCTCGAACAGTCGCGGTAGCGCCTCGGCGCTGATGCCTGGGCCGTCGTCGACGACGCTGACGTGCAGGCAGCCGTCGCGGACGTCGGCCGTGACGCGGATCTCGGAGTCGGGCGGAGAGTACTTCGCCGCGTTCTCGATCAGGTTGGTCAGCACCTGGTCAACCTCCGAGTAGTCCACGTGCACCGGCGGCAGCTCATCCGGCAGCTCGAGCGTGAGCCGATGCGGAGCGACCAGCGGCCGCAGCCGAGCGGCGACCTCGTGGATCATGGCGCTCGGCTCGTACCAGCCACGGTCCGGCTGCAGCGTGCCACTTTCGAGCCGCGACAGGTCCAGCAGGTTGCCGACGATCCGATCCAGGCGTCCCGCCTCCTGCTCGATGGCCTCCGCGAAGCCGCGGCGCTCATCCTCGCTCCACTCCACGTCTCGCTGCCGCAGGCTGCCGGACGAGGCCAAAATCGAGGCCAGAGGCGTGCGCAGGTCATGCGACACGGCATCCAGCAGCGCAGACTTGAGCTGATCCGCGCGGCGCAGGACCTCGGCCGCGTTCGCCTCGTCGCGCAACCGTGCCCGGTCGACGACGGTCCACAGCTGCGCCGACAGCGCCTCCAGCAGCCGGACGGCCGACGCCGCGAGTGTGCTGTCGCGGGGCGCGGCGAGCACGATCTCGCCGGCGGGGCCGTGGGGTCCGCGCACCGGCACCCGCAGCACCCGGTGCGGTGACGTCGCCTGGCGCTCCCCGTGTGGCGGGCGGACTCGCACCCAGCGCCCCTGCTCCACGTTCAGGACCTCGGAGCCGCTGCCGGGATCCATGCCCGCCAGCGCGTCGGTGCGGCCGGCGGCGGCGCCGGCCAGCAGCAGGCCGTCGGGGTCGGTCACGTCAATGCGGACCGCCATGACCTGAAGCTCGGCGCGCAGGCGTTCGGCCACGGCCTCCAGCGTGCGGCCGACGTTCGGCTCGCTCATGAGCTGCGCCACCTCGTACAGCAGCCGCGCTTCGCGGGCGTGGTCCTCCGCCTCCTCGGCGCGTCGCTCCTGCCCCGCAGCCACCTGCCCGGTGACGATTGCCGCCAGCAGCAGCAGCACCAGCGTGACCCATTCCTCGGGATTGGCGACGGTCAGGCTGAACCGCGGCTCGACCAGGAAGAAGTTCGAGCTGAGAAAGGCGCCGATGGCGGCCGCCACGGCCGGCCCGCGCCCGAGCGCCACCGCCGCCAGCAGCACCACGACCAGGTGCAGCATGGTGGCGTTGGCCAGGTGGAACCGGCCAAGTGCGGCGATGAGCGCGGTGACCACTGCCACGCCCGCCAGGGCGAGGCCGTACCGAGCCCAGGTCGGAAGCCGCCGGGCTGCCTCCATGGCGGTGATGCTAGACCCGTCGAAGCCCGACGGCCTTAACCTCGAAGCGTGCGGGCATGACAACGGCGCCCGGCCGGGTGGCCAGGCGCCGCGTGTCGCTGAGGGGAAGGTGTGTCAGGCCGCCTCGACGCGGACGGCTCGATCTCCCTTGGGTCCCTGCTCCGTGTCGAAGGTAACGCGCTCGCCGCCGACCAAGCGGTCGAAGTCGAGTGAGCTGTTCAGCCCATCGCGGTGGAAGAAGTACTCCTTGCCGTCTTCCCCGGCAATGAACCCGAACCCTCGGTCGGAGATGACGCGCTTGACGGTCCCGGTGGCCAACATGGACTCCTGATCTCTTCTCGAACTCAACTTCGGCCGGCGGCCGACTCGAGAAGCAAACGACCGGGCGGAGGTCTCCGGACGTCCCGGAGGCCTAGAGGATAGCCGCCCGCGAGTCCGAGCGTCCCAGGACCGGCACAGCCGGAGCCGTCGGGTCGAAGTGCTCGGCCAGGGCGGCAACCTCTATCGGCCGCACGCGAACCGCGTCCGGCACGGCCTCCGGGTCGAGCACATAGGCGGTCATCTCGCCCTTGCCCTTGACGTCGACCAGCCGCTCCTGCCACGGCATCGGCTTGCGCATGAGATCGTGCGTTGCCGCGGAGACCTGGATCTGGCCCGCCACGCCTTGCGACTCCATCCGGCTGGCCAGGTTCACGGTGTCGCCCCACAGGTCGTACGTGTACCGATGCTCGCCGATGACGCCCGCGGTGACCGGCCCGGACGCGATGCCGATCCGCACCTGCAGGGCCCGACGACGGAACCCGCCAAGCAGCCCCACGGCGCGCTGCATCTCGACGCCGGCGAGCACCGCGGCGTCGGCATGCCCCTCCATCGGCGCAGGCGCACCCGCCACTGCGATATAGGCGTCGCCCGAGGTCTTGATCTTCTCCAGGCCATGTCGCGCGGCGATGCGGTCGAAGATCGAGAAGAGCTGGTTCAGGGTGATGATCAGGTCGGAGGCTGCGGTGTTGCCGGCGAACGAGGTGAAGCCAACGACGTCCGCGAACAGGACGCTCACCGAATCGTGTGTCTGGGCGATGAGGCGCTCGCCATCAGCCAGCCGCTCGGCGATGCCGCCGGGCAGCATGTCGTGCAGCAGTCGGCGAGACTCGAGCTGCGCGCGCAGGCGCTGCCCATCCACGTAGCGGATGAGCAGCAGCACGATCAGCGAGGGGCCTAGCAGGTTGTAGGCGAACAGCCAGGTTGGCGGATCAGACCAGCCGGCCGGCAGGATGGCGCGGACCAGCGGGTCCAGGACCAGGGCGGCCGCGACGAGGCCGACGAAGATGCCGAACCAGCGCAGGCTGCTGTCGCGATCGAAGTAGAGGACCGCCGACACCGGTGCCACCAGGCCCCAGATCAGGCTGGCCCCGCCGGTCCGCATCCCACCCAGCGCCAGGTGGCCGAGCACGACGTACGCCAGGCCGGTGATCAACGTCACGCGCACGATGGGGGTGAAGGCCTTCGTGCGACCCAGCAGCACCAGGGTGAGCGGCATGGCCACGGCGAAGTACGCCGAACCGGCGATGAGCAGCGGGCGATCGATCAGCACGCCAATGATCGACCACAGCACCGCCGCCGGGATCAGGCCCAGGACGGTGATCGCCAGCGCGTGCTTGCGGACGCGCAGGTCCGCATCGTCGTCCGGCAGGTCGCCCAGGGCGGCGATGCGGTCGATCCAGTCGCGCAGTCGGTCGTACGGCGTTGCCAGGTCCATCGGCCCAATGCTGCACAGCGGCCGAGCCGGATGCGACGGACGAACGCTCGACGACCGCCTACGTCATTCGTCGCAATGGGTCCGCACATGAAAAACGGGCGCCCCGCATGCGGAGCGCCCGTGGAACGTGCCGGCGACTCAGATCGGGCCGCTGCCCGTTCGCGTCCGGCCCTGGATCATGTTCACGACGATGACGAGCACGACGGCGCCGACGATCGCGGTGACCAGTGATGAGATATCGAGGACTCCATCCATCGGATCCTCGTGCGTAAGCAGGGTGACGACCCAGCCGGCGAGCATGGCGCCGACGATGCCGAGGACGATGTGCATGATCACTCCCATGCCCTCGTCGCCCTTGACCAGCAGTCCGCCAATCCAGCCGCCGATCGCCCCAAGGACGATCCAACCAATGACGCTCATCCACTTCCTCCTTGTAATGCGAACCCATGGAGTCATGAATCCGCATCCCCCGCACTGCAAGACACGGGCCATGCGACGCGGAACGAATCGTGCATGGGTGCTTCGGCACCGCAACCCAGCCGCCGTACCGCAGGAGACCAGATGGACGCAATCAAGCTGCTGAAGGAAGACCACGCCCGGATCAAGCCGCTGCTGGCCGAGATCAAGGAGACCACCGAGCGCGCCGAGAAGACCCGCAGCGAGCTCTTCAGCAAGATCAAGGAGGAGCTCACCATCCACGAGATCATCGAGGAGGAGATCTTCTACCCGACGCTGAAGGAGCATCCCAAGGCGAAGGAGATCGTGCTCGAAGGCTACGAGGAGCACGACGTGGTCAACATCCTGATGGGCGAGCTGGACGGTATGGAGCCGACCGACGAGCGCTTCGGGCCGAAGGTGAACGTCATGGCCGAGAACATCGAGCACCACATCGAGGAGGAAGAGGGCGACATGTTCGTCAAGGCCCGCCAGGTCTTCGATGCCGATGAGCTCGAGGAGCTCGGCAACCGGATGGCGAGCCGCAAGGAAACCGCCAAAGAGGAGCTGTTCGGGGCCGTCCGCTGAGCCGATCCATCGGCTACCCTGACGGCTGATGATCAGCCCACAGCCGACCGAGACCTGGGACCTCTGGTATCCCGGCGCCGCCGCGACGGGCCTTCCCTTCGCGCGCGGCCGCCTGGACCCGACCGACGTGATGTGGGTGCACAGCGCGCCGAAGAAGCTGGACGTGACCGTGCGCCGTTTCGACGGCAGCGTGCGCGCCGGCGGCCAGGTGAC
>DASSEC010000072.1:0-4243 GCA_035696685.1 Candidatus Limnocylindria bacterium
CGGTGATCTCCACGGCATCCTCGCTTGGCGACGAGGCGACCGAGCTGTACGAGTCCCTCTTCCATGGTCTCGGCATCCCCGACGTGCGCGGGCTGCGGCCTCTCACCCGCGAGGACGCGAACGACCCCGGCGCGGCCGCAGCCGTCGCCGATGCCACCGGCATCTTCATGACCGGCGGTAACCAGCTGCGGCTCTCCTCGGTGATCGGCGGGACAGCGCTGGGCCGCGCGATCCTCGACCGCCACAAGCACGGGGCCATCGTGGCGGGCACGTCGGCCGGCGCGTCGGCGATCAGCGCCCACATGGTCGCGTTCGGCACGAGTGGCACCACGCCGAAGCAGCGGATGACCCAGATGAGCGCCGGGCTGGGCCTGCTGACCGGCGTCATCATCGACCAGCATTTCGAGCAGCGGAACCGCATCGGGCGGTTGCTGGCGCTCGTCGCCCAGTCCCCCGCCCTGCTGGGCATGGGGATCGACGAGGACACGGCCGCGCTGGTCAGCCCATCCGGCGTGATGGAGGTCATAGGCAAGGGATCGGTCACCCTGCTGGACCCGGCCAAGCTCCAGACCGATGCCTACGAGGTCAAACGCCACAAGCCGATCATGGTCAGCGGGGTCATCCTCCACTCGCTGCCCAGCGGCTATCGGTTCGACCTCCGCAAGCGCCGCCTGCTGGCGCCGCTGCGCCCGGTGTCCGCCACCGACCGCGAGCTCGCCCGGCTCGAGACCGCGTCGAACGTCACGCGGCGGCTCATTCGCCGCATCGCCGCCGAGGGCGCCGACGACAAGGCGCCCGATCGGGCTCGCCGCCGCGCCCTGCGCGCCAGCCGGCTGGAAGCGGAGGCCAGCGAATGAGCGCGGCCCGCGCCAAGGACGTCGTCTCGCGACAGTCGGTGAGCAAGGCGGAGCGCACCGCCCCGCGGCGGCGGAAGCTCAAGCCTGCCCCCGAGCTGCGAGTCCTCGAAACGCGCGTCTTCCGCGGCCCGAACTATTGGAGCTACGAACCGGCCATCAAGCTGCTGGTCGACCTCGGCGTCCTCGAGAACTACCCCTCGAACACGATCCCGGGCTTCGTCGACGGGCTGCTGGACTTGGTGCCGGGCGTCGCGACGCATTCCTGCGGGACGGGCAAGGCCGGTGGCTTCGAGAAGCGGCTGCGCGAGGGCACCTGGCTCGGCCACGTGGCTGAGCACATCGCCCTGCAGCTGCAGCGCGAGGCGGGCACGGAGGTAGGGCGGGGCAAGACGCGCAGCGCCGATGGGCCCGGGCGCTACCACGTCGTCTACTCCTTCGGCGAAGAGAGCGTGGGCCTGGCCGCCGGGCGCCTGGCGGTCCGCGTGGTCAATCACCTGGTGCAGGCCGAGGCGGAGTTCGACTTCCGGATGGAGTTCGAGAAGCTCGTCCTGCTGGCCGAACGCGCCGCCTTCGGCCCGTCCACCCAGGCGCTGCTGGACGAGGCCGCGCTGCGCGACATCCCGTACATCCGCCTGAACGAGCAATCGCTCGTGCAGCTCGGCCACGGCGTCCATCAGCAGCGCATCCGGGCCACCATGACCAGCCAGACGAGCTCCCTTGGCGTTGACATCGCCAGCGACAAGAAGCTGACCAACAAGCTGCTGGCCGCCACCGGCGTGCCGGTGCCGCGTTCCGAGGTGGTGCGCAACGTCGATGAGGCATCGGCGGCCGCGGCGACCATCGGCTACCCGGTCGCCATCAAGCCGCTGGACGGCAACCATGGCCGCGGCGTCATGCTCAACCTGGCCGACGACGATGCGGTGCGCGCCGGCTATGCCGCCGCGCGCACCGAGTCCCGGAACGGCGGGGTGGTGGTGGAGTCCTACCTCACCGGCAACGACTACCGCTGCCTGGTAATCGGCGGTGTGTTGCGGGCGGTGGCCCAGCGCGTGCCGGCCCACGTGGTGGGCAACGGCGAGAAGACGGTGGCCGAGCTGGTGGACGAGACGAACGCTGACCCCCGCCGCGGCATCGGCCACGAGAAGGTCCTGACCCGGATCACGGTTGATGACGAGTCGGTCACCTACTCCCGGGAGCAGGGCTTCGAGATGAGCGACGTGCCGCCGCGCGGCGTGCGGGTCTTCCTGAAGCGCACCGGCAACATGAGCACCGGTGGGATCAGCATCGACCGCACCGACGAGGCGCACCCCGACAACGTCGAGATCGCCGAGCTGGCCGCGCAGGTGGTGGGGCTGGACATCGCCGGCATCGACTTCGTCTGCCCCGACATCAGCGTGCCGGTGCGCGAGACCGGCGGCGGCATCGTGGAGGTCAACGCCGCCCCCGGGTTCCGCATGCACACGCACCCGACGGAAGGCGAGGCGCAGTACGTGGCCAAGCCCGTCATCGACAGCCTCTTCCCGGCGGGCGTACCGTCGCGCATCCCGATCGTGGCCGTGACCGGCTCCAACGGCAAGACGACCACCGCCCGGATGATCTCGCACATCATGAAGGGGATGGGCCGCAAGGTCGGCATGACCTCGACCGACGGGATCTTCGTCGACGGGCGGCTGGTCCGGAAGGGCGACATGAGCGGCCCGCGCTCGGCTTCCACGGTGCTGCAGAACCCGACGGTCGACTTCGCGGTGTTCGAGGTCGCCCGCGGCGGCATCCTGCGCGAGGGGCTCGGCTACCAGCGCAACGACGTCGCGGTCGTGCTCAACGTGACCGGCGATCACCTGGGCCTCGGCGGCATCACCAGCATCCGGCAGCTGGCGAACGTCAAGCAGGTGGTGGTCGAGGCGGTGCCGCGCGACGGGACCGCCGTCCTCAATGCCGATGACGCCCTGGTGGCGGCCATGGGCCGCCATTGCTCTGGGTCGGTCATCTACTTCAGCCTCGACCCGGAGAACGAGATGATCAAGCGCCAGGCATCACGCGGACGCCGGGCGGTAACGGTGGAGCCGGGCCGCAACGGCGAGATGATCGTGCTGCGGCAGGGGCGCAAGTCAATGCCGATGGTGTGGACCCACCTGCTGCCGGCCACCTTCGAGGGCCGTGCCCGGATGAACGTCCAGAACGCGCTGGCGGCCACCGCAGCCGCCTGGGCGGCGGGCGCGCACCTGCACGATATCCGGCAGGGCCTGCGGACCTTCACCACCAGCTACTTCATGGCGCCCGGCCGCCTGAACATGTTCGAGCTGGATGGCTACCGGGTCATCGTCGACTATGCCCACAACCCGCCGGCCGTCCGCTCCCTGGGGGAGTTCGTGGACCAGCTCGCCGAGCCGTCCGCCGAGGGCCGGCGGCCACTGGTCACCGGCAAGCGCATCGGCGTGATCGCCACCGCCGGTGACCGCCGCGACGACGACATCGTGGAGCTGGGCCGCACCGCGGCGGCCTTCTTCGACACCGTGATCGTGCGTGAGGATGCCAACAATCGCGGCCGGCCGCGGGGGCAGACCGCCGAGCTCGTCGAGAAGGGCGTGCGCCAGGCGATGGGCAATGGCGCCCGCACCACGGACGTGGAGACGATCCTGGACGAGCTCGAAGCCACGCGGCACGCGCTGGACATGGGCGCCGATGGTGACGTGATCGTCGTCTGCGTCGACCATCCGAACGAGGTGTGGAAGGAGCTGCAGCGCCGGCAGCACGGCGGCGGCCCGTCGACCATGGCCGCGGTCACCATGCTGGCCGACGACCAGGAGCTGGAGGTCGAGGTCTAGCCCGTCACCCCGCGTCCATGGCCGCAGCGGCCAGGCGCGCGCGCAGGCGATCGGGACTCACCGGCACGAAGCCAGCGGACGTCAGCCAGTCGCGGATCTCGTTCCGCTCGACGTGGGTCATCGAGGCCACCACGTCCCCGGGTCTGGCCCGCTTGACGAGGCCCTGGAGGGCCGTCAGCTCGTTCGGGAAGGCCGGCACCTCGCGGCGGTAGCCGGAGGCGGCGACCCCCTCCCGCAGGATGCGGTTCATCGGCTCCAGCTCGCGCCCGCGCAGGTAGTGGTGCTTCTCGCAGATGACGATGTCGTCCGCCCCAGCGCCCGCCAGCGCCCCCAGGTTGTGCAGGATCTCGTCCGTTCGGTCACCTGCTGTGCCAATGGCCACACGGACCCTGCCCCGTCCCGCCAGCCGGCGCGAGACGTCCAGCAGGCCGCGCAGGCCCGCCTCGTTGTGGGCGAAGTCGATGAGGACCAGCACGTCCCGGCGCTCGTAGAGGTTCAGCCGGCCCGGATTCGTGTCCGCGTCCAGGGTGAACGAGCGCAGGCCGGCCGCAATCCGTCGAC
>DASSEC010000073.1:0-3921 GCA_035696685.1 Candidatus Limnocylindria bacterium
GATGCCGATCTGGCTTACAAGCTCCCCGGAACGAACCCGACGCTGGGCGAACTCCTCGTGGAGTTGGGCGACCTCCAAGGCGTCTACACGCATTCGTTTCAGACCTTCACGCTCGACTGGGCGCACCGGGAGCTTCCGCCGCCGTCCCCCATCACCATTGCCGGTCTCCAAGCTTGGTTTGCAGCACAGGACGACGCGATGGAGGCCGCGCTGAGTCGCTTCAACGAGGATGAACTTCGGGTCGACCAAATCGACCGTGGACGGGGTTTCGTTGCCTCGCCGTTCGTCCAGCATCAGGTCTACCGGGAGGCTGTATACATCTTCTACGGCAAGCTGAGCGTCTACCTGAAGGCGTTGGAACGAGACGCAGGCCAGGAGTGGGCTGCCTGGATCGGATAAGAAGGACTCAAGCCAGGAAACCTGGGGCCACTGGGCGGCGCGTAGAGAATTTGCGATACGGTGAGCGGCGGCGTCGCCGGCCTACACTCGATTCCGGTGACGAGCGCGTAGCGAGGGCTTTGTGATGGGCAACCGGCAGGTGGTCGAACGATATGCGCGGGCGCTCGGCGAACACGATGCTGACGCGATGGACGCCGTCCGACACGAAGATTACGAGGGCCGTTACCCGCAGTCCGGTGAGGTCGTGCGCGGGCGGGCGAAAGCGCGAGCGTTGGAGGAGGCGTTCAGCAGCGCCGCGGAAGGACCCGATACCGTCATCCTCGACCGCATTGTCGGGGCTGATGATCAGTTCATCCCTGGCCCGTCGTGGAACATCATCCACCTGAGTGGGTCCGGGGACGACTTCACGATGGCAGGCACCATCACGTACCGCAACGGCGAGACGTGGCACGCGGTGGCCCTGCTCACATTCCGCGAGGGAAAGATCTGGCGTGAGGTCGGTTACTTCGCCGCACCCTTTGAGCGCCCTGACTGGCGGGTTCCGTTCACCGAACTGGAAACGCAAGGCTGATGGCACCGCTCGCCGCGCCCTCGCAGTCCTGGGGCTGAGGCGTATTTGCCACTCGCTGACGGTATGGGCGCCGAACAGCAGCTCCGCCAGCGGCTGGCGTCGCCGGCCCCGATAGCCACGGATGAGAGGAGTTGTTGTGTTACCTATGTTTCCAGTCGGCGCAACGCTTCCCACCGACGATCCGCAGCGTCTGCGACGGTTCTACGAGGACGTCCTGGGCTTCGAGGTGCGGCTCGAACGCCCCGGCGGAATCTACTTCCAGGCCGGCGAGGGAACCTACTTCGGCATCTCCAAGAGCGGCGGCCAGGCTTCGGGCACGCACACGCAGATGGGTTCGCCGTGTCCGACCTCGAGGCGATCGTGGCCGACCTCCGTGAGCGCGGTGTCCTGTTCGAGGAGTACGAGTCGCCGCAGACAGTCAACGGCATCGCCCGAGGTCCAGCAGGACGATCAGCCTGGTTCAAGGACCCAGACGGGAACCTCATCGGCCTGATCGAGTTCGACTCCCCGAGCGACGCACCCTAGGCCATCTGAAGGTGAGCGGCTGGCGCCGCCGGCTGGACAGAGAGAGGGCCGGCCCGAAGGTCGGCCCTCGTCTACGGAGGCTCTCCTAGAATTCGATCGTCTGGGTGTAGATCATTAGAGCTGGTCCGCAAGCATGAAATTCGGTCTCCAGATCAACAACTTCACATGGCCTGGAGGAGCCCAAATGATCGGGGAAACCCTCGCGAGGGTGACCCGCACGGCCGACGATGTTGGCTTCGACTCGATCTGGGTGATGGACCACTTCTTCCAGATCCGTGGCCTTGGGCCTCCCGAGGCGCCGATGCTGGAGGGCATGACCGCCCTGGGCTTCATGGCCGCCAACTCGGAGAAGGCGCGGCTGGGGCTGATGGTGGGCGGCATCCACTACCGCAGCCCGGGCCTGTGGATCAAGGCCACCACCACGCTCGACGTCCTGTCGCAGGGGCGTGCCTGGTTCGGCATCGGCGCGGCGTGGAACGAGGAGGAGTCGTCGGCGCTGGGCTTCCCGATGCCACCGCTCGGCCAGCGGTTCGAGTGGCTGGAGGACACGCTCCGGATGGCCCACGCCATGTGGTCCGGCGGGACCGGCACCGGCGAGCGGTTCGAGGGCCGCCACGTGACCGCTTCGCGGCTGCTGAACTCGCCGCAGGCCCTGAGCAAGCCCCGCATCCCGATCATGATCGGCGGTGGCGGGGAGCGGAAGACGCTGCGCCTGGTGGCGCAATATGCCGATGCCTGCAACGTGTTCGGCGGACCCGATCGGATCGCGCACAAGTACGCCGTCCTGCGCGCGCACTGCGAGCGGCTGGGACGGCCCTACGACGAGATCGAGCGCTCGAACCTGCAGAGCGTGGACGTCGAGAGCGACTCGGCGGACGAGATCGTGCAGCGCTTCGGGGCGCTGGGCGAGGCCGGCGCCCAGCACATCATCTTCAGCGTGCGCGGCGTGGCCGATACCAGCCGCCTCGAGCGGCTGGGCGCGGAGGTGCTTCCGCAGCTGCGCGGCGCATAGGCAGGAGGCGCCTCAACCGCTCGCTCAGTCGTCGGGCATCGCGCGCCGGTCACCGACCGGGCCCTGCGCGTTGGGGAAGGCCAGGCTTCCGGCCGCCACCCACCACTCCATCAGGTCGTATCCGAGCCGGCCGGCTTGGACCGATGGATCGGCGTCACTCAGTCGCGCGGCCTCTTCCAGGCTGCAGGCGAAGATCGAGAGGCCCCGCATGGCGATGTCCGACTGCTCGCCCAGCGGTCCGTTGACGACCAGCACGCCCTTCCGGCGCAGCTCGGCGCGGTAGGCGAGGTGTCGCGCCTGGAGCGCGTCGAGCTCCGCCTCGGGCATGTCCGGCGCATCGTCGGGACGGCGCAGGAGAACGAGCGTGTAGACGTCGAAAGCGTCGGGGATGTTCGGATCGCGCGGCATGGCCCGGGAGTGTACCGAGTCAGCGGCGATCGGCCAGCACCGCGCGAGCGGTGCGCTCGGCAAGCGCCATGACGGTGAGCATCGGGTTGACGCCGGAGGCAGTCGGGAACAGCGACGCGTCACCCACGTAGGCACCCGGCAGGATGCCGCCGGCGGTATCGGTCCTGACCCGGCCGCCCGGATCGCATGGATGGGCCGATGCGTCGGCGCCGGCTCTCGCGGTTCCCATCTGGTGAGCGCTGAACAGGCTGACGCGATTGGCGGCGGTGGGCTGGCGCGCCAGCGCTCGCGCGAAGCGTTCGAACCCCGCGTCTCCATCGGCGCCTTCCCACCAGGCGGGGGGCGTTGCCACCGACATGATCCGCCGCGCGCCGCCGGCCCGTGCCAGGCGCGCCATCTCGACCAGGGCACGGCGCGCCGTGGCGCCGTCGGCGCGGTCCAGCCGGTACTCGATCCGCGGCCGGCCGCCGCGGCTCGTCCGCACCCGTCCCGACCCGTGGTCCCGCACGATGCCGATCAGCGGCGCGACCCAGCGCAGGCGATCGAGCAGCGCCAACCCCTCCCGCGCTCCGGTCCACGGCAACGCCGAGGCGAAGAGGCCCGGATGCGGGGGAGCGGACTCGATCACGAAGCCGCCATGCGCCGGCCCGATGCCCTGCGCGTCGGGCGAGCCTGCGCGGCAGAACTGCAGGGACCGCGCAGCCTGCGACGGACCCCGCCACGCCTCGACCGGCTCAGCCATGAACGCGGCAACTGCGACCACCGGATGCAGCCGCAGGTTGCGGCCCAGCTGCGGGTGGACCACGCCGCTGGCCGCGAGCAGGAGCGGCGTGCGCAGGGCTCCGGCGGCCGCCACCACCGTGCCAGCGGCAACGTGGAAGGGACGCGCCACCTGCTCCCCGCGCAGCAGCCCGCGCACGCCGCTCACCCGTCCGTCGCCGAGCTCCACGCGGTCAACCCGGGCTTCGGCCAGCAGCCGCGCGCCATGGCGCTGTGCCGCCGCCAG
>DASSEC010000074.1:0-5029 GCA_035696685.1 Candidatus Limnocylindria bacterium
TGGGGTCATCGGCCTGGATCCAGCCCAGCAGGCCGTCCTTCGACTTGCTCTCGTCGTCGCTCTTGTCCCTGGCCAGTGCGGCGAAGTCGCCGCCGGCCGTGACCTGGGCCTTGAGATCGTCGATACGCTGCTTGGCGGCGGCCCAGGCCGCGCCCGTGGGCGGGTCGGTGGGCTTGGCGTCCTTGGGCTTGGTGGGCGTGGCCATGATCAGCGACAGCTGGCGACGCTCCGGCGTCTTCATCCGCTTCGCGACCTCGGCGTCGACTGCCGCGGGCGTGACGCCCAGCCCCAGCTCAGGCGCGCGGCGGTCCAGGACCATGCCGGTGACCAGCGAGTCGGCGCCGCTCTGCTTGACCTGGTTCAGTGCCGTCTGCAGCGCCTGGAGCTGTTGCGAATAGCGATCGCCGGCCATCCCGCCGGCCAGGTTGGTGAGGTCCACGCCCTTGGCCTGGATCTCGGCCGACTGGATGTTGACCCGGGTGAGGACGGCTGAACGGTCGACCGCCACGCCGCCGACCAGGGCCGATTGGCGCAGGTTGGTCTCGAAGAACGAGCTCCAGGCCGCCGCAGCAAAGATGCCGACCGCGATGGCGATGGCCACCGCGAACCCGCCGACGAGCAGTTGCTGCATGCGCAGCTCGTCCTGCCAGCGCGGGCGGTGCTTCCGGTCGAGGACCGGGCGGTTACGAAAGGCCATCCTGGGAGCGCCTCGGACACGGCAATACTGGGGTCACGTCAATGGGCGAGGCTGCATGCTAGCAGGCACGCCGCCTAGCGGCGTCGCAGGGCATCGGCCATGGCGCCGAGCCTCAGCCGGACCACCAGCAGCAGGGCCTCGCGCACGATGCTGCCGGACATCTTCGACCTTCCCGCCACGCGCTCCCGGAAGGTGATGGGCACCTGCACGATCTTCGCGCCCCGACGGTGCGACCACCAGGTCATCTCGATCTGGAAGCCATAGCCCGATGCGTTCGCGTCGCGAAGCCGGACCGCCTCCAGCAGCTCGCGACGCCACGCCTTGAAGCCACCGGTCAGGTCGCGGTACGGGAGCAGCAGCACGGTGCGCGCGAACAGCGTGCCGCCCCGGCTGATCAGCTGGCGGAAGAGGGGCCAGCCAACGGTCCCGCCGCCGGGCACATAGCGCGAGCCGAGCACCAGATCCGCGTCGCGCATCAGTGGAGCCAGCAGCCGCGGCAGGTCGGCGGGGTCATGGCTGAAGTCGGCATCCATCTGGACCACCGCGCGCACGCCTGGCTGGCCCAGCGCCCAGCGGAAACCCTCGCGATAGGCCGCGCCCAGGCCGTCCTTGGCGGGACGGTGCAGCACCTGCACCCGCGGCTCACCGGCAGCGATGGTGTCGGCCAGCAGGCCGGTCCCGTCCGGCGAGCTGTCATCCACCACCAGGACCTCCGCCTCGGGCAGCGCCTCCAGGATGGCGGCGCAGATGCCTTCCAGGTTCTCGCGCTCGTTGTAGGTAGGCAGCACCACCCACACACCGCGCCCAGCGGCAAGGCCGACGTGCGCCGTCGGCTCCTCCGTCGTGGCGCGCTCTTGCTCGGCCACGTCAGCGGCCTATGCCCAGGTAGCGCCGGCCGGTGGCACGCACCGCCCCGGGGTCCAGGGCGTTGCGGCCATCCACCACCAGCTCCAGGCCGGCGATGGCGGCGAGGTCCAGCTCGTGGTACGCCGCATGGTCGGCCTGCAGGAAGGCGACCCGGATTGGATTCGCGCCACCGGGCTGCCACGGCTCGAAGCCGCGGGACCTGAGCTCCTCGGCGCTGAAGTAGGGATCGTGGCCGTGGACCTCGGCGCCTGCCGCACGGAGCGCGTCGCGCAGGGCGAACGCCGAGCTGAAGGCGTCCTCCCGCACGTCGCCGCGATAGGCGATGCCGAGGACCAGCGCTGGTACGCCGGACAGGCCGCCGAGGGCCTCCCCGGCCGCCGCCACTGCCCAGCCCGCCATCCCGTCGTTCACGCGGCGGGCCGCCGGCGGCAGCTGGAAGCCGGGGGCATCGGCGAACAGGAAGTATGGGTAGACCGGGATGCAGTGCCCGCCGACCCCCACGCCCGGCCGGTGCACGTGGCTGTACGGCTGGGAGTTCGCGGCGTCGATGACCTCCATCACGTCGATTCCCCGTTCGGCCGCGAAGCGCGCGTACTCGTTGGCCAGCGCGATGTTCACGTCCCGGTAGGTCGTCTCCGCCAGCTTGGTCATCTCCGCCGCCTCAGCGCTCGACACCGTGCGGATCTCCGTCCCGACGTCCAATACCTGCTCGTAGAAGGCAGCGGCGCGTCGGGACGACTCGGGGCCGATGCCGCCCACGACCTTCGGATAGCGCCGCAGGTCGGTTAGCACCCGCCCCACCAGGACTCGTTCCGGCGAGAACGCCACGAACAGGTCCTGCTCCTGGGTCAGGCCGCTCTCCCGTGCCAGCACCGGCGTCAGCCGCTCGCGCGTGGTGCCGACCGGCAGGGTGGTCTCGAACACGACCAGCGTCCCGGGCCCGATGCCCGCGCCGACGTCGCGTGTGGCCGCGTCGATCGCGCCGAAGTCCACCTGCCGCGCCTCGTCGACGGCAACCGGCACGATGATCACCACCGCCTCGGCGCCCCCGACCCCCTGGCGATCGTCCGTCGTCGCGCGCAGGCGGCCGGCGGCGACCAGGTTGGGCAGCCGCTCGTCGACCTCCGCCTCGCCGGGATGCGGCGGACGCCCGACGTTCACGGCGTCAACGACGGCGGTATCGACGTCGCAGCCGACCACGTCGTGCCCCCGCGATGCGTACTGCACGGCCAGCGGCAGCCCGATCTGTCCCAGCCCGACGACCGCGATCCTCACCGCAGCACGGCGTCCAGTGCCTCGCCGCTGAGCGCGGTGCCGGTGTTCGCGGCCTCGACCATGGCGTGCGCCAGCTGCAACGCCACCAGCGCTTCGCGCGGCTCGACCGGCGGCGGTCCGCCGTCGCGCACGGCGGCGGCGAATGCCTCCAGCTCCACCACCAGCGGCTCGCGGTGCTCAATCCGTCTCGCTTCGGGCGTGCCGGCCGTGACCGAGGCGTCCGACGGGTTCGCCACGAAGGTCAGCTCCTGCGCGATGTAGTCGGCCAGGTACATGCCGCCCTCGCCCGTCACCGACAGCCGGCGCTGCTTGGTGGGCGTGAGCCAGTTGATGTCCAGCAGGCCGACCGCGCTATTGGCGAACTTGATCACGCCCACGAACAGGTCCTCGTGGTCAGTGTGGATGCGCTGCTCGGTCTCGGCATAGACGCGCACCGGGTCCGATCCCAGCAGGAAGCGCATCACGTCAAGGTCGTGCGGCGCCAGGTCGACCACCACCCCGACGTCGCGGATGCGATCCGGGAAGGGACCCAGCCGCTCGGCGCGGATCTGGAAGATGCGCCCCAGCTCGCCGGCCGCCAGGCGGCGCCGCAGCTCCACGATGGCGGGGTTGAACCGTTCGACGTGGCCGACGCTCAGCATGCGCCCTGCGGCCGCGGCGGCGTCCATCATGGCTCGCGCCTCGCCGCGATTGGCCGCGATGGGCTTCTCCACCAGGACGTGCGCGCCGGCGCGGAGGGCGGCCACGGTCAGCTCGCAGTGCAGCGACGTCGGCGCGGCCACGCTGACCACGTCCAGCCGCTCGTCCGCCAGCATCGCCAACGCATCCGCGTGGCCGTGGCAGCCCGTCGCCTTCACCGACCGTGCCAGCACGTCGGGACGGGGGTCGGCGGCGGCCACCAGCTGCACCCCGGGAAGCGACGACCACACGCGGGCGTGATGCTGGCCCATGCTGCCGAGCCCGATGACGCCGGCGCGCAGGGGCTTGGCGGTCATCCGGAAACGGCGCCGGGGGCGCCCAGGCGCTCGAGCGCGGCCACGATCCGCTCCGCGGCATGGCCATCGCCATACAGCGCCGGGCGCGGGCGGGATCGGTCCATGAAAGCCTCGTCGGCGAGGGCGTGCCGCAGGGCGTCCGGGTCATCGCCGGCGACCCGGTTCCAGCCGGCCGCCACGGTCTCCACCCACTCGGTCTCCGTGCGCAGCGTGACGCACGGCGTGCCCGCGAGGTAGGCCTCCTTCTGGACGCCACCTGAGTCGGTGGCGACGAGCGCAGCGGCACGCTCCAGGGCGAGCATCGGCAGGTAGGCGACGGGCTCCAGGGCGGACACGTTGGTGGCCGGCGCCATGTCCGTCGAGCGCAGCACGGCGGTGGTCCGGGGGTGGATCGGCCAGATCACCGGGCGGTCGTCCGGCAGCATGGCGAGGCAGGCCGCCAGCCGTCGCGGGTCGTCCACGTTCTCTGCGCGGTGGAGGGTCAGCAGCACGAAGCCCGGTCGCTCCTGGGCCTCGAAAGGCAGGTGCAGGTCTGCCCGATCCGCCGCCCAGCAGACGGCGTCCGCCATGACGTCGCCCACGACCTCGGTGCGTTCCGCCAGGCCCTCCGCGGCGAGCTGGCTCGCTGCCCCGGGCGTGGGCGCCAGCAGCAGGTCCGCCAGGTGATCAGCCACCACCCGGTTGCGCTCCTCGGGCATGGCTCGGTTGAACGAGCGCAGGCCTGCCTCGACGTGGGCCAGCCACGGCCGGCGGCCTCCCGGGAAGGCGACCTTGGCAGCGGCCAGCGCGCCGGCGAGCGTGGAGTTCGTGTCCCCGTACACCAGCACGCCGTCGGGCTCGTGCTCGAGCAGGACGGGCTCCAGGGCACGAAGCATCTCCCCGGTCTGGGCGCCATGCGACCCGCTGCCCACCTCCAGGTTCACATCCGGGTCCGGCAGCTCCAGCTCGCGGAAGAAGGCCGCGCTCATGGCTTCGTCGTAGTGCTGGCCGGTGTGGACCAGGATCTCGTGGTGCCGCGGGCGCAGCTGGCGGCTGACCGGTGCCGCCTTGATGAACTGCGGGCGCGCACCTACCACGGTGACGATCCTCACAGGCCCGCCTCGGGTGGGAATGCCCGGCCGCAGCCCGGGCAGGCGCCGGCAAAGGATCCCCCGTCAGGGCCATCGGCCAGCGGCTGGCCGCAGATGCACACGCT
>DASSEC010000075.1:0-2327 GCA_035696685.1 Candidatus Limnocylindria bacterium
ATCTTCGCCATCTGGCCGGAGCGCCGGCGAGCGGCATTGGCCGCGCCGGCTGCGGCCGCCTGACGCCGGTGACGAGCATGAGCCGCTGGCGCCTGCTGATCGTCCCGGTGCTGGTCGTCCCCCTGGCCTGGCTGCTGTTCACCGGGCTGGGCCGCGACCCGCGCACGATCCCCTCGCCGCTGGTCGGCAAGCCGCTGCCCGCCCTGGCCGGCACCACGCTGGAGGGCAGGGCCTGGAACAGCGCCGCCCTGGCCGGCAAGCCGGCGTTGATCAACGTCTGGGCGTCGTGGTGTGGACCCTGCGTGGCCGAGCACCCGCTGCTGCTCGACCTCGCCCGCCGGCACGCCGGCGACCTGCAGGTGATCGGCCTGCTGTACAACGACACGGCCGATGGCGCCGCAGCGTTCCTGGCCCACTACGGCGATGGCGGCTGGCCCGATGTCGACGACGCTTCGGGCCGGATGGCCGTTGCGCTGGGGGTGACCGGGCCGCCGGAAACGTTCTTCGTGGATGCTCAGGGAATCGTCCGCTACCGGCACGTCGGCCCGCTGACTGACGGGGTGCTCGCCGATCAGCTCCCGGCGATCGGGGTGGCGCGGTGAGGCGGTGGCGGCTGCCGCTGGCCATCGTTGCCCTGGCAGCTCTGGCGACTGGCGTCCTGCTGGCGGCAGTGCAACCGCACGCTCCCGCTGCGCGAGAGGATCAGGCGCGCGCCCTGGCCGCGGAGCTTCGATGTCCCGACTGCGAATCGCTGTCCGTGGCCGAATCGCGGACCGCTGCCGCGGCTGCCATCCGAGCGGAGATCGAGGCGCAGCTCGCCGCCGGTCGCTCCCCGGCGGACATCCGCGCCAGCTTCGTCTCGCGCTATGGCGAGTGGATCCTGCTGCAGCCGACCAGTGCACTGATCTGGCTCGTGCCGGTCATCGCCCTGCTGGCCGGGGTGGTGCTCTTCGGGTGGTGGCTGCTCGGGCGCCGGGCAGCATCGCCGACCCGCGATGCCAATCCGCCCACCAGCTCGCCGGGGCCCCCGGCGGAACGCGACCGCATCCGGCAGGAGGCTGCCGATCTCGATGGCTGAGTTGCTCCTCCTGGCCCTGGTGTTCAGCGCGGCGGCGCTGGCGGTCGCGTGGCCGCTGCTCGATCGGCCCGATCCGCCGGCCTCGGACGCACCAGCTCCGGATCCCGAGCTGGAGGCGCTGCAGGTCCGTCATCGCCTGGCCCTCGAGGCGCTCCGGGACGTGGAAGCGGATCGTCGCGCCGGCTCCCTGGATGACGCGTCGTACGCGCGCGAGCGGGAGAACGCGGAACGGCATGCGGTGGAGACGCGCCGGGCCCTGGACGCGGCAATGCCCCGGCAACCCGGCCTGTCGGACGCTCCGCCGCGACGCGGCCGGCTCATCGGGGCCGCGATCGGTGGCGTACTGGCGCTCCTGCTGCTGGTGGGCTGGGCCCTGCCGGCGCCATTCGGGGTCGCGGAGCGCGATGCGCGCCTGGAGCGCATCCGGCAGCTCACCGAGGCGGTCGGCCAGAACCCGCGGGACACCGCCGCGCTGGCCGAGCTGTCCGACCTGTACCTGGCCGGCGGGGGCGAGCGCGACGTGGCCGCGGCCTTGGCCAGCCTGCTCCTGCTCCGGGACGCCGCGCCCGACAGCCGCGATGCCAACCAGCGACTGGTCACGCTGCTGGTCCGAGCCGGCTCATGGGCCGATGCGTCCCAGGCGACGGACGTCTACGCCAGAGTGGTGGGCGAATCGGACCCGGATATCCCGTTCTTCCGCGGCCTCATCGCGCGGGGACAGGGCGACATCGTCGCGGCGCGGCAGCAGTTCCAGCGCTTCCTGCAGCTGGCCCCGAATGACGACCGCGCGCCGATGGTCCAGGGACTCCTGGGAGACCTCTCGCCGAGCCCCTCACCCTCGGGCAGCTGAACCGGGACTCAGGCTCGCTCGACCACGCGATCAAGGATGCGGCTGAGCGAGTCGAGTTCCCCGGCCGGGATTCGGTCCAGGAAGTGCTCGGCCACGCCGCGCAGGTGAGTCGGCGAGGCCGCGCGAAGCCGAGCCTGCCCGGCATCGGTCAGCTGGGCCCAGGACCCGCGGCGATCCGTATCGCAGCTGATGCGTTGCACCAGGCCGTTCTTCTCGAGCCGGTCGATCAGGCGAGTGGTTCCGGAGCGAGACAGGGCCAGCGAGTCCGCCAGCTCGCTCATGCGCAGCCGCCGTCCCTGGCTGTAGGCCAGGATCAGCAGCAGCTCGTATTCGCCCAGGTTCATCGACTGCTCGGCCTGCAGCTCGCGCTCGAGCTGGCGCCGGAGCTGCGCATGGGCA
>DASSEC010000076.1:0-2611 GCA_035696685.1 Candidatus Limnocylindria bacterium
GCGGCGTAGTGCTCGAGCCACCGGTCGGTTGGCAGGTCGCGTGGATAGAAACGGCCGCGCCAGTGCCGGTACTGCCAGCCGGAGCAGCCGATGCGGATATGTCCTGCAGCCATATGCTCACGTTCCGCACGTGACAGGCCACCTCCGAACGGTTCGCGACACGAGAGCTGTCACGGCGCCGGCATACAACCGCCGGCGTGAGGCCCAGATCAGCTGCCGAAGAACAGCGACAGCCACTGCTGCAGGAGCGGTGGTGGTGGTTTGCCGGCCTCGTCGGCCGACGGCGGCAGCTGCACCTCGCTGCCTGCCGGAATGATCAGGACCCGCTCGTTGCTGCGTCCCAGGTTCTCGAGCTTACGCGCCTCCTGCGAGATGTACGCGTCGGAATGCAGGTACTCCAGCTCCCGCTGCAGCTCCGCGTTCTGCGCGGCCATGGTGTCGATCTCGGCCTGGATGCGGGCGGCCTCCTGGTTGATCGACCAGCTCGCGTAGACCTGGCGTCCGACCTGGAAGGCGACGAATGCGCCAATGACCAGCAGCACGAGCAGCCATGCCATCCCCCCGCGGGTCGACGGCAGGGTGTAGCGCGGACCCCGCCGGGCGCTGCCGGAACGTGGCGCGGAAAGGTCAATCCCGGTCATCCGCCGTGAGTCTACCCCGGCCGGGTTATCCACCGTGCAACGAAATCTGGCCGGCGTTATCCACAGCGTGGTAGCGTGAAATAGAACGCGCGTGCGAAATGGAGGGCGACAAACGGTGATCCTGGACAGGCCGTCCTCGGTAGACGGCGCCATCGGAGCGCTGCTGGGCGACCCTGCCATCCGGCGCCTCGTCGCGGCGCACCGGGTCTTCGAGCCCGAGCCGCCACGCTATGCGCCATGGCCCGATGGCCTGGATCCCCGCCTCGTGGCGGCGCTCCGCGGACGCGGCGTCGAGGCCCTGTACACGCACCAGGCCAGTGCGATCGATTCGGTACGCGCCGGGCGCAACGTCTGCATCGTCACGCCCACGGCGTCAGGCAAGACCCTCTGCTACAACCTGCCGGTCATCGACGCCGTCGCCCGCGACGAAGCCGCGCGCGCGCTCTACCTGTTCCCCACCAAGGCGCTCGCCGCCGACCAGCTGGTGGAGCTCCGCGCCCTGGCGGACGGTGCTGGCATCCCGCTCAAGACGCACACGTACGACGGCGACACGCCCACCAGTATCCGCAGCGTGGTGCGCGCCGCGGGGCAGGTGGCGATCACCAACCCGGACATGCTCCACTCAGCCATCCTTCCCCACCACACGAAGTGGTACAAGCTCTTCGAGAACCTGCAGTTCGTGGTCATCGACGAGCTGCACACGTACCGTGGACTGTTCGGCAGCCACGTCGCCAACGTCATCCGCCGGCTGCGTCGCATCTGCCGCCACTACGGCGCGGACCCCATCTTCATCTGTGCCAGCGCCACCATCGCCAACCCTGGCGAGCTGGCCGAGCGACTGCTCGAGGCGCCCGTCGACGTGGTCACCGAGAGCGGCGCCCCTCGAGGCCGCAAGCACATCCTCGTCGTCAACCCGCCCGTCTCGAACCCGGAGCTGGGCATCCGCGGCTCCTCCCTGCTCACCGGGCAGCTGCTGGCGGAGCGCCTGATCGGCGGCGGCGTCCAGACGATTGCCTTCGCCAAGGCGCGGACTGCAGTCGAGGTCCTGACCAGCTACCTCCGCGAGACATTCGAGCCGCCACCCGGCCATCCGCACACCATCCGTGGTTACCGCGGCGGATACCTCCCCAACGAGCGCCATGAGATCGAGGCGGGGCTGCGCGATGGGCGAGTGCGCGGGGTGGTCGCCACCAACGCGCTGGAGCTGGGCATCGACATCGGCAGCCTGGATGCCTCGCTGAGCATCGGCTATCCGGGCACCATCGCCTCAACCTGGCAGCAGATGGGCCGCGCTGGGCGGCGCGCTGGAACGAGCCTGTCGGCCCTGGTCTGCTCGTCGGCTCCCATCGACCAGTTCCTGGCCGCACACCCCGAATACCTGTTCGACAGCTCGCCGGAGCACGGTCTGGTCAACCCCGACAACCTGCACGTCCTCATCAACCACCTGCGCGCGGCGTCCTTCGAGCTGCCGGTGCCGGCCACCGAGCGCTTCGGCATCGACGAGACACCGACCCTCCTCGACGTCCTGGAGGAGGACGGCTACGTCCGCCACGCGGACGACGATCGTTACTACTGGAGCCACGACAACTTCCCCGCCAGCGACTTCAGCCTGCGTTCGGGGGCGCCGGAGAACGTCGTGATCGTCGACACCACTGGTGAGCGCCATCGGGTGCTCGGCGAGATCGACCTGTTTGCGGCGCCGCTGCTCGTCCACGAGAAGGCGATCTACATCCACCAGGGCACCCAGTACCACGTCGATCGCCTGGACTGGGCCGAGCGCAAGGCCTACGTCACGCGCACGGACGTCGATTACTACACCGATGCGGACCTCGGCATCACGCTCAAGGTGCTCGAGGTCTTCGAGGAGGTCGATGCGCCGCCTGCCGGCAAACGGCAGCGCGGCGAGGTGATGGTCGCCTGGAAGGTGACGATGTTCAAGAAGATCAAGTACCACACCCACGAGAACGTGG
>DASSEC010000077.1:0-2936 GCA_035696685.1 Candidatus Limnocylindria bacterium
TCGCTCGGCAGTGGCCGAGTCCAACACGTCGGCCAGCAGCTCGTCCGGCCGCTCATCGTCGGTCACCAGAATGAGGTGGGCGCGGACCCGCTGGAACGCCACGGCAGCCGCGGTGCGCCCAAGCGCGGGATGAGCGCCGCAGGCGACGGTGACTTCGGTCATCGGCAGGAAGCGGTCGCTGGCGTTCAGCACGCCGTCGGCGGGGCGGCTGCCCTGCGGCACGTGGACCGAGCCAGTGACGCGGAACGGCGCAATGCCAATCTGGGCTCGGACCGCGCGCTTGGGAATGCGCAGGTCGGCGCGCGATCCGCCCTCGGTGGCATCGCCGGCGATCACGAGGAGGGCCTCGTCCAGGTTGATCAGCGCTCGCATGGCCGAGATCGTGGCCGTCGCATCGGCGTATTCGCTGATCGTGGCTTCCTCGATTAACAGGTGGGTGGCGCTGGCCTGGTTGACGATGTCGGCCACCCGGTTGAAGCGCGTGGCCGTCTTGCCCGACACGCGGTACGCATCGGTGTAGACGTCAAGCGCGACCGACTGGACCGGTGAGGGGGCGAATGGATCCGTGGCGAAGCTCATGGGCGGATGGTACGCGGCGTCAGCGCCGGCGGGCCTTCCAGACCTCTTCGGATGGCCACTGGCGCGCCCAGTCGAGGCTCATCCAGGGGTAGCGCGTCGTGCTGCCCTCGGCGGGACGCAGCTCGGCCAGGTCGGTGACGTCGAACCCCGAGTCGCGCAGCAGGCGAATCCAGTCCCCGTACCCCAGGTGAAACTCGACGCCATCCTCGTCCGGCCACACGGTGCGGTGGTGATCGAAATAGGGGCGCCGCAGCCGCTCCGTGGCCGGGCCCTCCGACTCGTAGTCGGGCATGCACAGGATGGCCAGGAAGCCGTTCGTCAGGAACACCAGCTCCCCGCCGGGCCGCAGCAGGCGAGCGGCCTCCGGGATCCATTTGCGCGGATCAGCCCACAGTGCGGCGCCGTACTCGCTGATGGCGAAGTCGAAGCTCGCATCGGGGTAGGGCACCTCCTCCGCGTTGCCAAGCAGCAGCGGGAAGTGCAGGTCGTGCTCATCCTGCAGGCGGCGGGCGGTCTCGAGCTGCTTCGGCGAGTTGTCGATCCCCACGACCTTCGCCCCGCGGCGCGCCATCCAGGCCGAGACGTAGGCGGTCCCGCAGCCCAGCTCGATAGCATCGCGTCCCTCGAGCGAGGCGGGCAGCAGGCGGGCCTCGGATTCCGGAATGCCCCAGATGCCCCAGGTCGGCTCGTCAGCGGCCCAGTTGCGTTCCCCGCCGGCCACGTAGTCGCCGGCCTGCTCGTCCCAGTAGGCGCGGTTCTTCTCGACGTGCTCGGGCAGCGGGCGGACGTCTTCCATGGGCCGATGCTACCTGATGCGCTGGGGCGCTCCGACATCCGCGGCGGCTCCCACATCCGCCGCGCTCCGATACCCGGCGTTCGGGCGTCAGCCGCCCTCCGGGCCCTCGCCGATGGCGGCGATGCGCTCCGTCTCGCCGCCGCTCCCGCGAGCAAGCAGGATCCGGCCACTGGCCTGCTCGCCGAACAGCGCCTCGACCGTGCGCAGCGTGTCGATGTCGGCCGGCGTCTTGTCGTCACGGATGCGCACGATGCGCGGGAAGCGCATCGCGAAGCCGGACTTGTGCCTGGCCGAGCGCATGATCCGGTCAAATGCGATCTCGACCACCACCTCGGGATGCACGGTCCGGTAGCGGCCAAGGTCCCGGAGGGTGATGGCCTTGAAGTGCTCGGTCATGGAAGCGATCTCCGCATCGGTGAGGCCGGTGTAGGCCTTGCCGATGGTCAGCAGCGGCGCATCCGGGTCGTCGGCCGCCCGCACCGCGAACGTGTAGTCGGAGAGGACCCCGCGCCGCTTGCCGTGCCCCCACTCGACGCCGACCACCACGCAGTCAAGCGTGGCCAGCGCCTTCTTGAGCTTGAGCCAGCCCAGTCCGCGGCGTCCGGGCTGATACGCCGAGTCGGGGTCCTTGACCATGAGCCCCTCGTTGTGCCGCTCGCGCGCGTCGTCGAAGTGACGCTCGACCTCGGCCGCGCTGCGCGCGCTTGCCAGGTTCGAGTAAAGGAACCGCTCATCCGTGCGGCTGGAGAGGTCCAGCGCGTCCAGTGCCGCCCGGCGCTCGCGAAGGGGCGTCTCCAGCAGGTCGCGACCGTCCAGATGCAGGAGATCGAACGCCACCAGGACGACCGGCACCTGGTCCAGCAGATCGGCGCCCGGGTTCACCCGACCGAGGCGCGTCTGCAGGCTGGCGAAGTCCATGACCGATCCGGCCCGGAACGGCACCAGCTCGCCGTCGATCACCAGCCGGTGGCCGAGCCCGGCGGCGGCTCCGGCAACCTCGGGGAACGAGATGGAGATGTCGTTCAGGTCGCGGCTGAACAGCCGTGCCTTCCCATCGGTCAGGTGCAGCTGCGCCCGGATCCCGTCGTACTTGTCCTCGATCCAGGCCTCGTCGCCAACCCGCCGCATCACCTCGTCGGCGTCAGCCACGGGCGTGGCGAGCATGAACCGGATCGGCCGGCCCAGATGCAGCGCTGCGCTGGCCAGTGCGTCGTCACGCGCCAGCGTCGCCGCCTCGCCCGCCTCGCCGACCAGCATCAGCGCGCGTCGCACGTCCGCGATCGGCCGCTCGAAGGCCGCCGCGATCGCCTCCTCGAGCAGTCCCTCGCGCAGGCCGATGCGCGTCTCCCGGGCGGCCACGCGGCCGATGAACCTGGCCTCGTCCGCGGTCGCGCGTCCGTAGAGTCGCGCCATCTCACCGACCCGCGCCTCGGCCGAGGGTGCCTCACTCATCGCCCGGAACGCTCGGTCCACGTCCCGCAGCGTCAGCGTCGGTTGGACCTCGCCGCGCGGGGACAGGAGCTCGGCCGCGGCATCGCCGAGGTCGGAGTGGCGCAGGTAG
>DASSEC010000078.1:0-9447 GCA_035696685.1 Candidatus Limnocylindria bacterium
TAGGCCGCGTTCAGCGCCTCGGCTCGCGCCCCCGAGGCAGCGGCCAGCGCCTGGCTCTGCTGGACCCAGCCGAGGCCCAGCCGGTCCTGCGCGCCGGGCAGCGGCCGGCCGGCGAAGAACGTCGCCGCCAGCGGCACGTCAGCGGCGGGCAGATCGCGAAGGTATTCGGCCAGCAGGTCACGCTTGCGGAGCTTCGAGCGGGTGCTGGCCACGGCCATGGCCACCTGGGCGAACGCGGCGAAGGGCGAGCTTGCGGTCACGGGGGCTGATCTCTATCCCGGCGGGCGAAGGCCGCCAAGCGTATCGCGCCTAGTTCTCGTCCGACTCCAGCTGCTTGGCGCGCTCAACCAGCTCGGCGACACGACGGCCGCCCTTGCGCCCGATCTCCTGGAAGTGCTCCGAGGGGTAGCGCTGGCTGACGGCCTTGCCCCCTTTCTGGCCGATCTCGGCGAAGAACTCGTTGCCATACCGCGCCCGGGTGGCGCGGCCACCCTTGCGACCAGCGTCGCGCACGCTCATCGGCTCCGACTTCTGGCCGGCCAGGGGTTGTGGCTTCTCGGCATTCACGCCGGGCGGGGGTCTGCACGATGCGTGCCTGCCAGCAAGCGCCTCGCCTCGGTGCCGGACCGCGGGGAGGGGCACTGCGGCGGCGCGGCTAGAATGCCGGCCCATGCATCCCCTCTGGCGCAACCTGATCATCGGCGGCGTCGGGCTCATCATCGCCGGCGGGCTCGCCGCGGTGGCGGTCCTGGGCCAGGAGTCGTCGACCTCGGTGCTGGCCATGCTCGGCGCGGGGTTGCTCGCTGCGCTGGTGGGGATCTTCCTGTTCGTGCAGGGCTGGATCTGGTCACAGCGGGCCTATCGCCAGGGGTACGCGGGCCGCTCGGTGGCCATCGCGCTGGGCGGCGGGATCATGATCGTGATGGCGGCCGTGGCCCTGGGCGGCAGCGTGATCCTGCTGCTCGTCTTCTACGCTCGATAGGCCTCGGCGCTACCATCGTCCGGCTGCGCGAAGCCCCCATCGTCTAGAGGCCTAGGACGCCACCCTTTCAAGGTGGAGATCACCGGTTCGAATCCGGTTGGGGGCACCACCTGCCCCCCGGCGCCAGGCCGCGGGCGCCTCAGACGTGGTTGATCTCGACGCGATCCCCGCAATCGGGGCAGTACAGCAGCAGCAGCTTCGGATCGTCCGGCGTGGGGCGCCAGGAGTAGACGTCGGCCTCGGTCACCCGCTCGCCACAGTGGGGGCACTCGACGCCCAGCGCCAGCCACTGGTCGCGCGGCACGTTCTGCCGGCCCATCAGTCCACTCCGTCCGGCGCGCGGGGCGGCAGCCACTCGCTCCCCTGCGGCAGGCTGGCGCCCGCATCGGCGTCCCCAATCGGGGCGGCTGGCGCGGCCTGGCGCTCGACGGGTGGAGGCGGGGCCCAGCCCGGCTTGTGGGCAGGGTTGAAGGCCGATGGCTCGGGCTCGTCGCCGGAGGCGGCGGCGATGTCGCGTCGCGCCTGCTCCGTCCGCTCGTCATGCGCGAGCAGCGGGTAGGCGCGCGCCGCGTAGCCGGGCCACAGGCCCACCTCACCGTCGCGGATCATGACCATGGTCTTGCCGAACGCGCCGGTCACGTCGCGGACGGATCGGTCCAGGACCTCGTAATCGCGGCCGGTGACCTCGCGCAGGGCGGGGCGCAGCGTTTCGACCAAAAAGGCGGGGTCCGCCTCGCGCTCCAGCGCGAGCGCCAGTGCCGCGAGGACCTCCTCATCGGTCAACCCGCGAGGCAGCGGGCGGCTGATGAAGTCCATGCGCGGGTCGCTGGACGGGCCGCGGATCGTGCGGACCAGGGATCGCAACATCGGGGCGCGATTGTAGCGTCCCAGGGGCCGGCGACCCGGCCGCGCAGTCGGGGATGGGCGCGGCGATTGCTATACTCCCGTCCCCGTGAGACATCCTCCCGCTTGCGTGGCCTGAGCCGCCTGGCTCACTACCGACCCACGCGAGCCTCGGCCAAACCCGCTCGCAGCATTGGAGAGACTTGATCAGCGCGCGCGTCAGAAAGGCCGTCCTGCCGGCGGCCGGCTTCGGAACCCGATTCCTGCCAGCGACCAAGGCGATCCCCAAGGAAGTGATGCCGCTGGTCGACCGCCCGATCATCCAGTACGCGGTCGAGGAGGCGGTGGCTTCCGGGATCGAGCAGATCATCATCGTCATTGCCACTGGCCGCAGCGCCATCGAGGATCACTTCGACGCGAACCCGAACCTGGAGCGCTGGCTGGAGGAGCGTGGCGACATCGAGATGCTGCGGGCAGTCCGCCGCATCACCGAGGTGGGGCCCATCGCCTTCGTCCACCAGAAGGAGCAGCTGGGCCTGGGGCACGCCGTGCTCATGGCCAAGGAGCTGGTCGGTGACGAGCCCTTCGCGGTGCTGCTGTCCGACGACGTGATGCTCAACCCCGGCGGGGTGCCGGTGACGCGGCAGCTCATCGAGCAGCACGCCACGCATCGGGGCAGCGTGGTGGCGCTGCAGCGCGTGCCACCCGCAGACGTGACGCGCTACGGGATCGTCCGGCCCGTTCGTGAGGAGGGCCGGCTGGTGGAGATCGGCGACCTCGTCGAGAAGCCCCCGCAGGAGAGCGCACCGTCCGACCTGGCCGTGCTGGGGCGCTACGTCCTGACGCCGAAGATCTTCAACGTGCTGGAGACCACGCCGCGGGGCGCCGGTGGCGAGATCCAGCTGACGGACGCCATCCAGGCCCTGATCGAGGAGCAGCCGGTGTTCGGCTACCAGTTCGAGGGCGAGCGCTACGATGCCGGCACCCGCATCGGCTGGCTGAAAGCCAACGTGTCCATGGCCCTCCAATCCGAGGACGCGGACGAGTTCCGCGCCTACGTTCGCGGGCTCGACCTGCGAGAGTGACGCGCCTCACGGAGGGCCTGGCAGCGTGGAGATGATCGGGCGACTGATCAACGGCCGCTACCGGCTGATCGCGCCGCTGGGCGAAGGCGGCATGGCGACCATCTGGCGCGCCGTGGACGAGCAGCTGGACCGCGAGGTCGCCGTGAAGCTGCTGCGCGAGCAGTTCGGCAGCGACCCCGGCTTCGCCGCCAGGTTCCGTCAGGAGGCGCGTGCCGCCGGCTCCCTGTCGCACCCGAACATCGTTCCGGTCTACGACTACGGCACCGATGCCGATGGCGCCCAGTTCATCGTCATGCAGCTGGTCGAGGGTGACAATCTCGCCACCTTGCTCCGTGAGCGAGGACATCTGGAGACCGATGACGCGGTACGCATCGCGCTCGGCGTCGCATCCGCCCTGGAGGCGGCCCATCGGCGGGGGCTCGTCCATCGCGACGTGAAGCCGGGGAACATCCTGCTCACCGACGACGGCGACGTGAAGGTCACCGACTTCGGCATCGCGCGGGCCGTGTCCGAGGCCTCGATGACGGTCACCGGCACGACGCTCGGCTCGGTGCACTACTTCAGCCCGGAGCAGGCGCGCGGCGACGAGGTGACCGGTGCATCCGACGTCTACGCGCTGGGCATCGTGCTATACGAGATGCTGACCGGTCGTCGGCCGTTCGAAGCCGACTCGGCAGCCGGCGTGGCGCTCAAGCGGCTGAACGAGGACCCGCCCCCGCCATCGACCTACCGCCCAGTGCCGACCGGCCTGTCGGCCATCGTCATGCGCGCCCTCCAGCGCGAGCCGGCGGACCGTTTCCCGGATGCAGGCTCGTTCGCCGAGGCGCTGCGGCTCTGGCAGCGCGATCCTTCCTCCGCCGCGGCGGCCATGGCTGGCATGCCCGCGGTCGCCGAAGCCGCAGGTCCCGATGAGGCGCCCACGCCGCCCTCCGGCGAGCCGACCGTGTACGTTCCGCCACGGGTCACCATGCCCGCGGATCGCGCGGCGTCCGGCGGCCGGCCACCCACCCGGCGGACCCCGCCGCCCGCGAAGCGGGACGACGGTACGCCGTGGTGGACGTGGCTGCTGGTGGCACTGGCGGTGCTGCTGCTGGGGCTGATTGGCTTCCTGGGCGTGCAGCTGCTCGGCAGTCTGTCGCCGGGGGCCAGCCCGTCGCCCTCGACCGCCACCTTCGCGCTGCCCGACTACGAGGGAGACGTGATCGCCGCCGCCCGGCGCGACGCCGAGGGTCGCGGGCTGGTGGTGGGCGACGTCACCCGCATCGCGTCGGACCAGGTCGAGGAAGGGCACGTCATCTCCACCACGCCGGCCGCCGGCACGCTGGTCTCCAGCGGCGACTCGATCGTCTTCACCGTGAGCAGTGGCCCGAAGACGGTGCCGGTGCCCCGGCTCATCGGCCAGACCGAGCAGCAGGCGATCGACACGTTGCGCTCGGTCGGCCTGGAGGTCGGCAACGTGAGCCACGAGGCGAACGCCGCCCCGGAGGGCCGTGTGATCGCCACCGATCCGTCCGAGGGCGTCGATTGGCCCGAAGGCGGACAGGTCGACCTGGTGCTGTCCAGCGGCCCGACGCCCCCGCCAGCCACGCCGACTCCGCAGCCGCCGACGCCCACTCCGGTGCCACCGACGCCGACCCCGACCCCCAGCCCGACGTAGCCCGGAGCTCGCCGGCAGGTCCGATGCTAGGATTCCGCTCCTGAATTTCCGAACGTGACCCAGGAGGTCATTCCGCCCATGTCCGCCCCGATGACGGTCGACGAATCGACCTTCGAGGCGCAGGTTCTCGAATCCGAAAAGCCGGTCCTCGTCGACTTCTGGGCGCCATGGTGCGGGCCGTGCCGGCTGGTGTCCCCGGTGGTCGAGTCGATCGGCGAGGCCCATGCCGACAAGCTCACGGTCGCCAAGGTCAATACCGACGAGAACCAGCAGCTGGCGATGCGCTACAGCATCTTCAGCATCCCCACCCTCATCGTCTTCAAGGACGGCCGCGAGGCCGCCCGCGTCGTCGGCTTCATGCCCCAGGAGGCGATGGAGGAGCGACTGCGCGAGTACCTCGCGTAGCTCGTAACCGGGAGCCTCGCGACCGACGAGCCTGTCCGAGCGGGACCATCGGCCTTTGCCGGATGGGCCTTCTGCCGCCGAACCAGCCGCTACACTCGCCCGGCGACAGGGAGGCAGCCCGAACTTGATCATCAAGACCGAACGGCGAACCGGGGCGGATCGGCGCCAGATGGGCGACCCCTTCAGCCCCGAGCGCCGCTCAGGCGACCGGCGCACCATGTGCTGGGAGGTCGAGAACTGCTCGCTCACGATCCGCTACCGCTGCCCCGCCTTCATCCTGCGCCGCCCGTGCTGGGAGCTCTGGGCAGTCGAGGGCGTCGGGCCGGCGCGGGCCTGCTGCCACAACGAGATCGACTGCGAGCCGGGCCGCTGCGTGATCGCGGAGAAGCGCTTCGCGGCGGCGCCGGAGCCACTGACCGTGCATGTCGGACGGCGCGGCATGCCCCTGGGCTACTCCCGGCCGCGACGCCATTCGTGTCCGCACTTCTACCTGACCCAGGGGGCCAAGGGCCGCGTCCCCATCGAGGCGCCCCAGCTGCTGCGCACCCTGATGAAGCAGGAGGGCGTGGTCAGCCGCTGCGAGCTGCGGGCCGGCGTGCACCTCGACTCCGGCTACGTCACGGACCTGTGCCTGACCGGGCAGTTCCATGACTGCGTCTTCTACGAGGACGAGCAGGGCTGACGACTACTCCGCGGCGGTGGCGGATCTCACCTCGCGCGGGCGCTTCGGGATCAGCCTTGGCCTTGAGCGCATCACCGCAGTTCTCGACCAGCTGGATCACCCGGAGCGCGGCCTGCGCGGGGCGCTGGTCGGCGGCACGAACGGAAAGGGCAGCGTGGCGGCCATGGTCGGCGCCGTCCTCCAGGCGGTGGGGCTGCGCGTCGGCACGATGCCGAAGCCGCACCTGGTCGCCTACCGGGAGCGCATCGCGGTGGACGGCGAGCCCATCTCCGAGGCCGATTTCGCAGCCGCCATCGAGCGGGTGCTGCCCGCCGTGGACCGCGTGGCGGCCCGACTTGGGCCGCCCACCGAGTTCGAGGCGCTGACCGCGGCCGCCTTCGCCGAGCTTGCCAGGCGCCAGGTCGACCTGGTGGTGGTCGAGGTGGGCATGGGCGGGCGCCTGGACGCGACGAACGTACTGGACGCCGGCGTGGCGGCCATCACCAACGTGCAGAAGGACCATGAGAAGTTCCTGGGCTCGACGCTGGCCGCCATCGGCACCGAGAAGGCCGCCATCGTCAAGCCCGGTGACCTGGCAGTCACGGGCGCCACCGGGCGGGGATTGACGCCCATCGCGGACCGATGTACCCGTCTGGCGGTCCCGCTGCGACTGGCCGGCGGCGACCGCCCCTATCGCGCGCGGCTGCGCGAGTCCGGTTGGCAGGGCATCGTGGTCGACGCCAGCACGCCCACCGGCAGGCTGGACGGGCTGCGCATCAGCCTCTTGGGTGGCCACCAGGCGCAGAACGCGGCGGTGGCGCTGGCGGTGCTGGACGCGCTGCGCGAAGACGGGGAGCGTCGCGGACGACCCCTGCAACGCCTGGACGAGGCCGCGATCCGTCGCGGGCTGGCGGCGGCCCGCTGGCCCGGCCGGCTGGAGTTTCTCCCGCAAACGCGCTACGGGCCGGTCCTCCTCGACGGGGCGCACAATCCGGCCGGGGCACGGGCGCTGGCCCGCGCGCTGGAGGAGCTGGAGGTGCGTGACGTGCCCATGGTGATCGGCGCGACGCGGGGGAAGCGGGTCACCGCCATGCTGCGGGCGCTTGGAGCGCGGCGGCCGCGACCGGTGTTCACCGCCATCGCGGAACGCAGCGCGCAGTCGCCGCGCGCCCTGCTCGCTGCCTGGCGCCGCGCCGTCCCGGGGCAGCCGGCAGAAACCGCCGCGGACCCCGAAGCCGCGCTGGCGCGCGCCACCGAGCTGCGGCGCCATCCCGAACAGCCGGTCGTCGTGGCGGGTTCCCTGTACCTGGTGGGCGCGGTGCGTGGCCTGCTGCTGGGCGAAGGGGCCGTCGCATGACCGAGCTGCGCTGGGGCGAGCGGACGTACGTGATGGGGATCCTGAACCTCACCCCCGACTCCTTCAGCGGCGACGGCCTGGCGACGGAGGGGCGGTCGCGCGACGAGGTGCTGGCCGCCGCGCTGGGCCAGGCGGAGGAGTTCATGGCGGCCGGCTGCGACATCCTGGACGTGGGCGCCGAGTCCAGCCGGCCGGCCCAGTTCTACGGTGAGCATCCACCGCTCTCCGCCGCCGACGAGGCTGCGCTCGCGGTCCCGGTGGTCCGCGCCCTGGTCGAGCGGTTCGGGGCACGCGTCCTGGTGAGCATCGACACCGTCAAGCGAGACGTTGCGCTGGCGGCCACGGCCGCCGGCGCGGGCATGGTGAACGACGTGTGGGCCGGCCAGCGCGACCCGGGAACCCTGCAGGCTGCCGCCGAGGCGGGCAGTTACATGGTCCTGATGCACAACGCCGACGTCGCCGAGTACCCGCGCGGCGTCTTCGCCGAGGTGGTCACCTGGTTGACCGCCGCCATCGCGGCCGCATTAGAGGCGGGAGTTCGCCGCGAGCGATTGATCGTGGATCCGGGCATCGGCTTCGGCAAGACCCCGGAGCACTCGATCGAGCTGCTGCATCGGCTCAGTGAGCTGAAAGTGGCGCTCGGCGGGCTACCGATGCTGGTGGGAACCAGCCGCAAGCGGTTCATCGGCGAGCTGCTGGGTGGCGTCCCGCCGGAACAGCGCCTGGAGGGCACGGCCGCGACCGTCAGCCTGGCCATCGCCGGTGGCGCCGACATCGTGCGCGTCCATGACGTTGCGACCATGATCCGCACGGTGCGAGTGACCGACGGCATCGTCCGCTGGACGGGGAGCGCAGAGTGAGCGACCGGATCACGCTGCGCGGCATGCGCTTCCTGGGGCGGCACGGCGTTGAGCTGGAGGAGCGGCTCGAGCCGCAGCCGTTCGAAGTGGACGTCGTGGTGCGCGCCGACCTGTCCAAGCCGGCGGCCAGCGATGACCTGGTCGACACGATCGACTACTCCGGCATGTTCTCCACCGTGCAGGGCATCGTGGAAGGCCAGTCGTTCCGCTTGATCGAGGCACTGGCGGGCGCCATCGCCGAGGCGCTGCTGGACGACGGGCGCATCACCGACGTGGAGGTGGCGGTGAGAAAGCCGAAGGCCCCGCTGCCCGGGGCCTTCGAGACGGTGGAGGCGCGCCTGCGGCGACGCCGCGGCGACTCGCCGACCTAGGGCTGCTGGGGCAGCGTCCCCAGCTTGACCTGGACCTCCTGCTTCGCGCTCCCGCGCAGCACGGTGAGCGTGATCGTGTCGCCAGGCTGGTGCGGCAGCATCAGCTCGGCCAGGTCGCTCCCCGCGCTGACGGCCGTGCCGTCCACCTCGGTGATGACGTCGCCCGCCTTGAGACCTGCGGCCGCGGCCGGGCTATCAGGGAAGACGGCGGGCTGGCCGCCGCTGGCATCCACGACCACGCCGGTGTCGACGGGCAGGTCGCGTTCTTGCGCGAGCTGCTTGGTGACTGGCTGGTAGTAGATCCCGATCCACGGACGGGTCAGCGGCTTGCCATCCACCGCCTGCTGCATGATCGGCTTGGCGACGTCGATGGGAATCGCGAAGCCGATGCCCTGCGCATCTTGGCTGACGGCGGTGTTGACGCCGATGACCTGGCCGGCGCTGTCGAGCAGCGGCCCGCCGGAATTGCCCGGATTGATGGCGGCGTCGGTCTGGATCAGGTTGTTCAGCTGCTCGGAGCTGCTGGTTGCCTGGCTGCCGGCCACGATCTGGCGGCCGAGCCCCGAGATGACGCCGGTGGTGACCGTGTTCTCGAACTCGCCGAGCGGGTTGCCGATGGCGATGGCGAGCTGTCCCTGCTCGAGGTTGCTGCTGGAGCCGATCTTCACGGTCGGCAGTCCGGTCGCGTCGACCTTGACGATGGCCAGGTCGGTCAGCGTGTCGATGCCGTACACGCGGCCTTCGAGCTCGCGGCTGTCGGACAGGATGACGGTGATCTTCTGCGCGTCGGCGACGACGTGCCGGTTGGTGAGGATCCACCCATTCGAGTTGTAGATGAACCCTGAGCCGGTGGCCTGACCGCTGACCAGGCCGCCGGTCGTGGACTGGATCTTGACCACGGCCGGCATGGCAGCCTGGACCGCGCTGATCACCGCGGACGACTCGTCGATGCGGACGTTGGATACGTTCTGCCCGATGGGTGCCTGCGAGGCGGCAACGCCGCTTGGCTGCCGCATGAGGCTGGACACCGCCGCAGCGGACAGCGAGCCCGACACGATGCCTCCCACTACGGCCACGGCCACGATGGCGCCCGGCGCCCAGCCGCGACGCTCCGGGCCACTGCTGGCAGGCACCGGCGGGCGGGTGGACCACGATTGCATGGCCGGCTGGCTGGGGGTTGGCCCCCAACGATGGACCTCCACCGGCTCGGTGGGATCCGTACTGGA
>DASSEC010000079.1:0-2454 GCA_035696685.1 Candidatus Limnocylindria bacterium
GCGCTCGGATTCGTCGAGGGGCGCTGCAGCTTGCGCCGCCCTGATCGCATACGCGGCCGCGCCAAGCTCATGCGCCGCGACGTGCGCGACAGCGGCCGCCTGGGCGGCGGCATAGGCCGCGAGTCGCGGAGCTCCGTGCAGATCGCGAGCGGCCGCGTTGGCGTGACCCGCAGCCACGCGTGCCTCCGTCATGCGGACATCGCCCCGCGCCCAGGCTCGCGCGAGGCCGATCGCGCGGCGGGGACGGTGGTCGTCAGGTCGGGTCGCCTCGAACAGGCCAAGCGCGTGCTCGGCGCATGTGGCTGCCCATAGCGCGAGGCGCTTGTGGTCCGCGTCCGTCAGCGTCCCTCCGCGACGGATGGTGATCAGCCGCGGATCGCGAACCTTGCTGAGGATCATCCGGCCGTCAGCGCGGTCGCCATCTCGTCGAACAGGGCGGTGTGACGGTCAACGTCCGCTTCGGTGGCCTGTGGCGCGACCAGGGCCATGTTGTGGAACGGGGTGAGCAGCACGCCCCGGTTCAAGGCCCACAGGTGCGTGAACCGCTGCAGCTCGAAATCGTCCATGGCGGCGGCCTCCGAACCGTTGTGGGGCGCATCGGGCCCGAACATGTATTCGGCACGGCAGCCCAGCCGGGTGACCTGCCAGGAGAGACCGTGGCGCACGATGGCATCGGCCACGCCGTCGGCCCAGCGCTCGGCCAGCGGAATCGAACGAGCGTAGGCCTCATCGCTCAGGACAGACCCCAGCGTCACCCGCATGGCCGCCAACGACAGGGCGTTGCCGGCCAATGTCCCACCGATCCCGCCGAGGTCGGCGTGCTCCAGCTCGATGTGGCCCGGGATGGCCGCCGCCACCTCGGCCGTGAACCCGTACGCGGCGGCGGGCAGGCCGCCCGCGATGGGCTTGCCGATGACCAGCATGTCCGGCTCGAGGCCGTGGACCGCGGTGTACCCGCCCGGGCCGGCGCAGATGGTGTGCGTCTCGTCGATGATCAGCACTGTGCCGCTTTCCCGGGTCAGGCGGCGCAGCGCGTCGTGGTAGCCGGGCTCCGGATGGACGATGCCGATGTTCGTCATGACGGGCTCGGCGAGCACGGCGGCCACTTGCCCGTCGGCCAGCGCTGCGGCCAGCGCCTCCACGTCATTCCACTCGACGACCCGGGTGGTGACTGCCGGATCCACGGGCGGTCCGAGGTTCCCGGTGCGCGACTCCGCGCGACCGTCACGAAGGGTGACGAAGGATTCGTCGACCGTGCCGTGGTAGCAGTAGTTGAAGACCAGCACCATCGGCCGGCCGGTCAGCTCGCGCGCCAGGCGCAGGCTGAACCTATTCGCGTCGGTGGCGGTCAGCGCGAACTGCCACGACGGAAGGCCGAAGCGTCGTGCCAGCTCCTCACCGACCATGGCGGCGTCCTCGGTCGGCAGCATCAGCGTCAGGCCACGCCGGACCTGCGCCGCGATCGCCTCGACCGTGGCCGGTGGCGCGTGACCGGTCATGGCGCCGGTGTCGCCCAGACAGAAATCGACGTAATCGTGCCCGTCCACGCAGCTGAAGTGGCCGCCGCTCGCCTCCGCGACGAATGGCGGGAAGGCGCCGGGCCACTTCGTCATCCAGTTCATCGGCACGCCGCCCAGCAATGAGCGCTGCGCCCGGGCGAAGAGCTCCGCAGACGTCGGGTGGGCGTCGGCGAAGCGCCGCTGCTCCCCGGCCATCAGGTGCGCCAGGCGGTCGCGGTCAATGGTGGTCATCGGCTCAGATCATGCCAGCGCCGACACCGGAGCTGTCGCCCATTCAGCGGAAGGCGTGTCCGCCGGGTTTCCCGAGGGTGGTCCCGTGGTTGACTGCCGGCACCACTTCCTGGGGCCTACCCTCGGTTCGGTCGATTTGAAGCGGTGCGGAGGGGTCTGGTCTGCAATAGGGCAGTACCAGAGGACTAGCCCCCAGGATGCGCGGCGGATACACTGTCGCACCCGGGAGGGAGTCCCACCCCAACCAGGCACCCGAGCTAGCGAGGCAACCGTTCAGATGATTTCTCGCGTTCCCATCTACCGTGCCCTGCGGATCGTCGTGGCAGGAATGCTGCTGACGACCGCGTTTAGTGCGACCGCCATGGCAAAGCCTCCGAAATATGGCGGCGACGTCGTCGAAACCCCGGCGACCTTCGTCTCATATGGCAAGCTGGTCCGGTTCGATGTTACGTGGATCAACCAGTCCGGCGCGAATCTGCCACACGTCTTCGTCAAGGCTGATAACGCCACAGGCGGAACATTCGTTGCCCTCGTCGCTGGGCCCAGCCAAGGTACCTGCGGCATCCAAACGCCCGAGCTGTTCCAATGTTCGTTCGGCACCGTCAATAACGGCGCGAGCGTGACGTTCAGCGTCGTCTATCGTGCCCCGAGCACCGGCACTAGCTACTCACAGAAGTTCCTCTTCACCGCACAGGGGAGCACG
>DASSEC010000080.1:0-15993 GCA_035696685.1 Candidatus Limnocylindria bacterium
AACAGCTCCGCGCGCCGCGCGTCGGCGCGCACCGCCATCTCCCCCGCCCTCGCTCGCTCCGCGATCAGGGCGCCGCTGCGTCGTCGCTCCTCGGCGAGGGCTTCCTCGGCGGCGACCAGCTCCGCATCGAGCGCCTCGAGCGCCTCGCCGGTCGCGCGCCACTGCGCTTCCGCCTCGGCGGCGGCCGAAACCAGGCGCGTCAGCTCGGGATCGTCGTCCACGACGTCAGCCGGCGGCTCGCGAAGCGCGACCAGCTCCGCCTCGGCCGCGCGCTGGGCAGCCTCCGTCTCCTCGATGCGCCGACTCAGCGCGTCGACGCGACCCTCGAGGCGGATCAGGGCCTCGCGGCCGAGCTCGCGTGCCCCGCCGGCGGCGCGAGCAGCGGCGTCGGCCCGCCAGTAGCGTTCCTCGGCGAGCCGCAGCTCCTCACGTCGTGCCGTGTCGGCCGCGCGGCGCTCCTCGACGGCGGCCTCGGCTGCCGCCGCGCGCCGGCGCGCATCGCCCAGCGCGTCTCGCGCCGCGGCCTCACGACGATGATGGTCCTCGCCGATCAGCGCCTGTGCGCGCCGGCGCAACGAGTCGTGCTCCTGGGAATGCTGCGCCTGGACGGCGAGCCGGCGGACCTGCGGCTTCAGCTCGCTGATGAGGTCGCTCACGCGCGAGAGGTTGTCGCGCGCCCTGCTCAGCCGTGCGAGCGCCTCGTTCTTGCGAACCTGCAGGTTCTTCACCCCGGCGGCCTCTTCGAACAGCTGCCGCCGCTCTTCGGGGCGCAGGGACAACGCGGCGTCTACGGTCCCCTGTCCCACCACGACCAGCTCGTTGGCGCCCAGCCGGCCCTCGCCGAGCAGCTCCACGACGTCGCGCAGCCGAACGCGCGCCCCGTTGAGCAGGTACTCGCTCTCCCCCGAGCGGTAGGCGCGCCGTCCGATCGTGACCTCCGCGAAGTCGATCGGCAACCAGCCATCGGCGTTGTCTAGGGTCAGCACCGCCTCGGCCATGCCCTGCGGCTTGCGCTGCTCGGAGCCGGCGAAGATGACGTCATCGGCGCGGCGCGTGCGCAGGGACCTGTTCGACTGCTCGCCGAGGACCCAGCGGACCGCATCGGCCATATTGCTCTTGCCCGAGCCGTTCGGCCCGATGACGGCGTTGACGCCCGGCTCGAAGACGAAGTGGGTCGGATCGGCGAAGGTCTTGAAACCGTGCAGGCGCAGCTCGCGGAGCCGGCTCACACCTCGGTCCCCGTGTCGAGCATGTCGTCGAGGGCGGAGGCCGCTGCCTGCTCCTCGGCACGCTGCCGACTGGTGCCGCTGCCCACCGCCAGCCGCCGTCCACGCAGAACGGCCGCCACGGTGAATGTCTGGTCGTGTGCGGGGCCGATGGTGCTCACCAGCTCATAGTGTGGCTTGAGCCGGTGCTCGCGCTGTGCCCATTCCTGCAATCGGCTCTTGGCCGACTTCGGCGGCTCCAGATCCTGGGGCCCGGCGAGCTGGTTGGCGAACAGCCGGCGCAGCCAACCGCGGGTCGCGTCCAGGCCCTCGCTGAGATAGATCGCGCCGGCAACCGCTTCGAACGCCGCGGCCAGTAGCGATGGGCGCGTGGCGCCGCCTGCTTCGGCCTCGCCGCGGCCGAGCAGGAGGTATCGGTCCAGTCCGACCTCCAGCGCCAGCGACGCCAGGGCGTCGCGGTTGACGAGCGAGGCGCGACGGGCGGTCAGGAAGCCCTCGTCCTGGTCCGGATAGCGTTCGTACAGCAGGCGGCTGACGACCAGGCCGATGACGGCATCGCCCAGGAACTCCAGGCGCTCGTTGTGACCGTCGACGGCCTGGGGGTTCTCGTTGAAGAAGGAGCTGTGCACGAACGCCTGCCGGATGGCGTCCGGTTTGCGCAGGTGGATCCCGAGTTGGTCGGGCAGATCGTCGAGACTCGGGACATCCATCAGGAGCCGATGGTTACTGCTGGTGCTCCTCGATGAACTCGACGGCGTCGGAGACCTTCTGGATCTTCTCGGCGTCCTCGTCCGAGATCTCCATCCCGAACTCCTCTTCGAGGCTCATGATGAGCTCGACCAGGTCCAGGGAGTCGGCGTTGAGGTCTTCCACGAACGACGCCTGGGGCGTGACCTCTTCCTCGTCAACGCCGAGCTGCTCGACGATGATCTTCTTGAGGCGTTCGAAGGTGGTTCCGTCGGTCACCCGTCTTTGGCTCCTCTTCCCGATGCTTCGCTCCCCGATGGCCGACTGACGCTGCCCAGGACGCCGTTCACGAGGCGGCGGGCTGCGTCTCCGGCGTAGGTCCGGGCGAGAGAAACGGCATCGTGGATCGTCTCCCCGCTCGGGGTCGCGGCGGAGTATAGCACCTCGTACAGGGCGCTCCGCAGGATCGTCCGTTCCACCCGACCGAGCTCGCTGACGGGGATCACTGGTGCCAGGCGGGCAATCTCCGCGTCCAGGTCGGCACGGTGCTGCGCCACGCCGTCGACGATCCGTCGGGCATGGTCTCGGACCGCCGGCGCGACGCCCTTGTCGGCCGCCATTCGCTCCAGGGCCGCGCTAGCCTGCGCTGGCCGGAACTCCTCCTCGAACAGGGCGAGCATCGCCAGGCGACGCGCCAGCATCCCCGGTCCGGTGACGGTGCGGCGTCGCTCGGCCAGGCGGGTCAGGCCTCGGCTCCCGGCCCCGTGGCCAGCCGTTGGGTGTCGGCGGCAATGACGTCAGGCGCCTCGCGCGGCACGTCCTTGCGGAGTGCCGGATGGTGGACGCTCCACTCGGCAATCAGGTCCGGGATCCGCTCGTCGGCCGCCTCCGACGCCACGCGCATGGCGTGCTCGATCATCCGCGCCTTCGCGCGCCCGTGGGTCACGATGCTGACTCCCCGCACGCCCAGCAGCGGAGCCCCGCCGTACCGCTCGTAATCGAAGCGGTGCTTCAGTCGATCGAAGCCCGGCTTTAGGGCCAGCAGTGCGAGGGGCGCCACCGGACCCTGCTGCAGGTCGGTGCGAATGGACCGGAAGATGTAGCTGGACAGGCCCTCGAAGAACTTGATCACCACGTTGCCCACGAACCCGTCGCAGACCACGACGTCGGCGACGTGGCTGATGAGGTCGTTGCCCTCCACGTTGCCGACGAAGTTGAGGTCGAGGCCGCGCATCATGGCGTTCGCCTCGCGCGACAGGGCGTCGCCCTTCTCGTCCTCCTCGCCGATGTTCAGCAGCCCGACGCGCGGTCGCGCCACCTTGAGCACGTGCTCGGCGTAGATTGAGCCCATTACCGCGAAGTGCACCAGGTTGGTCGCGTCGGAGTCGAGGTTGGCGCCGACGTCCAGCAGCATGATCGGGCCGGTGGCCGTGACCAGGTGTGCGCCCAATGCCGGGCGTTCGATGCCCTCCACCCGGCCGAGACGGAACACGGCCGCCGCCATGGTCGCGCCGGTGGAACCGGCCGAGACAACGGCATCGGCCAGCCCGTCGCGCACCAGGTCGGTCGAGACGCGGATGGAGGACGTGCGCTTGGTGCGGATGGCGCTGGCGGGCGATTCCCCCATGCCGATGACGTCGGGGGCATCCGCGAAGGTGAGGCTGGCGGGCCGGCCGTGGCCGTATGCCTGGATCTCGCGCTCTAACAGGGGGACGTCCCCGACCAGGATGACCTCGTCGGCGTTGGCGGCGGCGTAGTTGATCGCGCCGCGGACGATCTCGCGGGGAGCGAAATCGCCGCCCATCGCATCGACCGCGATGCGCATCAGCGCCCCCGCATCAGCGTGGCGTCAGCCTGCTCCGCCCTCGGCCGGGGCCTTCGCCTCCACCGGCACCACCTCGCGGCCGTCGTAGTAGCCGCAGGTCGGGCAGACATGATGGGCGCGCTTTAGCTCGTGACAGTGGGTGCACTCGACCAGCGGCGGAGCGCTGATCGCCAGGTGCGCGCGCCGCTCGCCCTGGCGCGCCTTGGATACCTTTCGCTTGGGGACGCCCACGCGTGACTCCTGGTGCTGCTCTCAAAATCGGGAGCCGCAGTATACCCGCCGCCACCCTCGGCCGCGAGTGGGCCGGAAGTCAATCGGTGCGGTCCAGGAAGCGGGCCAGACCTGCCAGCCGCGGGTCAATCTCATCGGTGACGTGCGCGGCATGGCGCTCGTCGAGCCGCGCGCCGCACTCCGAGCAGAGGCCCGGGCAATCCGGCCGGCACAGCGGGTGCATCGGCTCGGTGAGCGCGAATTCCTCGTGCAGCACCGGCGCCAGGTCGATCTCGTTGTGCTCATCGATCAGCTGCACTGCGTCGTCGGCTTCGTCGCGGTCGACGCTCGTACCGGTCTCGGGATCCACGCTCGGCACGTATTCCTCCGAGATCCGGATGCGCGCCGGCTCCACGAACGCCTCCAGGCAGCGTGCGCAGGTGCGTCGCACGGGCGCCTCGAGCTCGCCATTCACCAGGATGCCCCGGTTCGTGCGCTGGAAGCGCAGCCTGCCGTTCAGGGGGCCGGCCAGCTCCACGTCGGGCCCGAGCGAGACGTAGTGGTCGCGGAGCCGATGCTCCCGCGTCGCCCCGGACGGCTCCCGGAGCAGGCCCGCCACGTTGAACGCGGTCACGGCCGGGTCGCGGCTTCGGTCGCCTCCGCTTCGACGGTCAGCTGGCTGGTGCCGGTGCCATCGGTCGATGGTCGCGGCGGCCGGTGACGCTCGTCGAGCATGTCGATCCCGCGCTTGATGCTGGTGAGGGCCTTGATGCACTCGCCCTCGAGGCGGATCAGGACGCCGGCAGCGTACTCATCGGCGCCGCGACGCACCTCGGCCGCCTCCCCGTTGGCGGTGTCGATGATCTCGCCGGCGCGCTGCTGGGCCATGCGCACCAGCTCGCGCTCCTCGAGCATCTGGGCGGCCTGCTCCTGCGCGCGCCCGATGATCGCGTCGCCTTCTTCGCGGGCGCGGTCGGTGATGCGGCCGGCTTCCTCGGTGATGCGCTTCGCCTGGCGGACCTCGTCCGGCACCGCCACCCGCAGCTGGTCGATCAGCTCCAACACCGCGGCCTGATCCAGCACGATGTTGTTCGTGAGTGGCAGCTTCTTGCCGGCCGCCACGAGGCTCTCGAGGCGTTCGACGAGGAAGATGATGTCCGTGGCCCTGCCCTCCGCTGGATCGGCGCGATTATAGCCCCGCGGGACGCCGAACTAGCCGCTCACCTCGGCTCGCGCCACGAGGGCGGCAGCCACCGGCGGCGGCACCATGCCGGTCACGTCGCCACCGAACTGGGCAACCTCCTTGGCCAGGCTGCTGGACAGGTAGCCGAACTCGAGTGCCGACATGAGGAACACGGTGTCCACGCTCCGTTCGAGCCGGCGGTTGGTATGGGCCATCTGCAGCTCGGCCTCGAAGTCGCTCACCGCGCGCAGGCCGCGCACGATGAAGCCGGCCCCGTTGCGCTCGGCGAACGCGACGGTCAGCCCGTCAAAGGCCGCCACCTCGACATTGGCGTCGAAGTCCGTCACGGCGGCGCGGATCAGCTCCACCCGCTCGTCGACGCCGAACAGGGGCGCCTTCTTGGGGTTGTGCAGGACGCCGATGATCAGCCGATCGAAGAGGGTGGCGGCCCGCCGCGCCACGTCCAGGTGGGCCATGGTCATGGGGTCGAAGGATCCGGGAAAGATCGCCACGCGGCTCATGGCACCTCCAGGAACGTAAGCGCGGTCTCGCCGAAGCGCCGCTCCCGCCACGAGCGCAGCCCCGCGATCGCGGGTACCTCGGTGCGCCAGAAGTGCTTCACGACCACCGTCGCGCCGGGCATCAACAGCGGCACCAGGCGCTCGAGCGGCGCGAGGATAGCACGCTCCTCGTACGGCGGATCGAGGAACGCCAGGTCGTAGCGATCGTCCGCCGGCGCCGATGCCAGCCAACGCATGACGTCCGTCGGCCGCACCTCGGCGGCGCCGTCCAAGCGAGTGCGGGCCAGGTTGGCGCGGATTGCCGCCACCGCGTCGCGCCCGCGCTCGACGAACGTGGCGGACGCCGCTCCCCGCGATAGCGCCTCGATCCCGATCGCGCCGCTGCCGGCATACAGGTCCAGCACGCGAGCATCGACCACCCGGTCCGCGAGAATCCCGAACAGCGTCTCCTTGACCCGGTCGGTGATCGGCCGCGTCACCTTGTCGCGCGGCGCGGCCAGCGACGTGCCGCGGGCAGTGCCGGCGATCACGCGCATGCGCGCCTCACGCGGCGTCGCCTTCGACCTCGGCCGAGGTGAAGTCATCCCGCAGCCGCTGCAATTCGGGCCGGCGCGCCAGCGCGGGGTCGGCCGCGATCAGCGCATCGGCCAAGCCGCGAGCACGCTCGGCGAGCGCCACGTGGCGCGGCTCGAACAGGGAGGCCACGCGCAGTGGCGGCAAGCCAGACTGCCGCGTGCCGAGCAAGTTGCCTGCGCCACGCAGCCGCATGTCCTCCTCGGCGATCTGAAAACCGTCGGAGGAGCCGAGGACCACCGCCAGCCGCTCCTGGGAGCGTTCGTCGGTCGCATCCGACAGCAGGATGCAGAAGGACCGATGCGGCCCCCGTCCCACCCGGCCACGCAGCTGGTGCAGCTGGGCGAGGCCGAAGCGCTCGGCATCCTCGATGAGCATCACGCTGGCGTTCGGCACGTCGATGCCGACCTCGATGACGGTGGTGGCCACCAGCACGTCCAGCTCCCCGGCCGCGAAGCGCTGCATGGTGGCGTCGCGGTCATCGGGGCGCTGCTGGCCGTGCACGAGTCCGACCCGGAGCGCCGGCTGCGCCTCGCGCAGCCGCTCTACCTCGGCCTCGGCGCTGGCCACCGTGAGTGCCTCGTTCTCGGCCACCAGCGGGACCACCACGAACGATTGCCGGCCCTCCCCCGCCTCATCCGCCATAAACCGCTCGATCCGCGGCAGGGCGGATCGGTCACGCAGCTCCGTGCGGATCGGCTGCCGGCCGGGGGGCAGCTCGTGCAGGGTCGAGATGGCCAGGTCGCCGTAGAAGGTGAGGGCCAGCGTCCGCGGGATGGGCGTTGCCGTCAGCGCCAGCAGGTGCGGCTCCTGCCCGCCGCCCTTCGCCTGCAATGCGGCTCGCTGCGCGACCCCGAACCGGTGCTGCTCGTCGACCACCGCCAGGCCCAGTCGTTGGAACTCGACAGCCTCGCTGATCACGGCGTGCGTGCCGATCACGACCTCGGCTTCGCCGCCGGCGATCGCGTCATGGATCCGTCGCTTCTCGGCGGGCTTCAACGCCCCGGACAGGAACTCGGCACGCACTCCGAGCGCCTCGAGCAGCGGCTGCAGACCGGCATGATGCTGGCGGGCCAGGATCTCGGTCGGCGCCATGAGCGCGCCCTGCCAGCCCGCGCGCACCACGCCCGCCAGCGCTACCGCAGCCACCGCCGTCTTGCCGCTGCCCACGTCTCCCTGCAGGAGCCGCCGCATCGGCTGGTCGCGGGCCAGGTCGGCGAGTGCCTCGTCCACCGCCTGGGCCTGGTCACCGGTCAGCTCGAACGGCAGCGCGGCGAGCAGCTGCTGCCGCTCCTCTTCGCCCACCACGACGCGAGCCGCATGGAGCCCCTCGCGGTCGTGGCGCGCCTGTGCCAGGTTCAGCTGCAGCGCCAGCAGCTCGTCGAACGCCAGCCGATCCAGCCCGGCTGGGACGTCGGCGGCCTCTTCCGGGAAGTGGGCGACGTACAGCGCCTCCGCCAGCGGCGGCAACGCGCCGCGTTCCCCGACCTGCAATGGATCGTCAACCGCGGGCAAGGCCCGGTCCAGGATGCGCGCCAGCAGCTCCCTGATCCGCTTCTGCGTGACACCTGCGGTGAGCCGATAGACCGGCACCACCCGTCCCGTGTGAATGGACTCCCGGCCGGCCGGCGAGAACTCGGGGGAGACGAACTGCGGCCGCCAACCCCGGAGCTGGACCTTGCCACTGATGAGCACCTCGTCGCCGGCGCGCAGCCGATTCTCGACGAAGCGACGGCCGAACCACACCGCCTCCGCATTGCCGGTTTCGTCGGCAAGCTGGGCGACGACCCGCTGCGGCCGCCGGCCGAACCCTTTTTCGACCTTCACATCGGTGATGCGGACCCGGGCCGACTGCTTCTCGTCCGGGATCAGCTCAGCCAGTGAATGCAGCTCGCTGAAGTCGTCGTAGCGGAAGGGCAGGTGGAAGAGCGCCTGCCGTGGCGTGTCGATGCCCAGCCGCGCCAGGGCCGCGATCCCACGTCCGAGCTCCGGCATGACGGACCGCAGTGGCCGGTCGAGCTCCTCGGGCGCGAGTGCTCCTCGGCCAACCGCGCTCGATTGCATGGGCCGATCCTAGCGTGCTACGATCGGCTCAATCCGGCGGCGCCGAGGTGACGGTGCGCCGGTTCCTTCGTGAATGGAGCTCCCTTCGAATGGCACGTGAGTGCGAGATCTGCGGCAAGAAGCCGATCACCGGCTGGAACCCGCAGTCGGTCGGGATGAACCGCAAGCGCGCCCTGCGCCGCTGGATCCCGAACCTGCAGCCGATGATGGTCAACCGCGACGGCCGCATGGTCCGCATCAAGGCCTGCTCGCGCTGCCGTCGCACCGCCGAGAAGGTCTGAGCCTCCCCGCCGCACAATCGCTCGTGGCGGCCCGCCGCATCCGATAGGAGCTGAGCGATGTCCACCGAGCGACCGCAGTCTGCCAACGCCGCGGACGTTCCCCCCGGGCCAATCACCTCGCTGACCGATCCGCGTGCCATCCAGATCCTGAGCACCGAGCACTGGAGCATGCTGACGGCACGCTCCCTGGCCTACAACGAGGCGTTCGCCCGGGCGGGCATGTTCCTCAGCTTCCTGTCCATGTCGTTCGTCGGCCTGGCGCTCCTGGCCGGCGCGATGGACTTCGGCCAGCAGTTCCTCACGCTCACCATGATCGTGCTCGGGTTCGACCTGATCGTCGGCCTGACCACCTTCGACCGCATCAGCGGCGCAAACTTCGACGACGTGCGCGCGATGCATGGCATGGCCCGCATTCGGCACGGCTATGTCCAGGCGGCGCCAATGCTCCAGCCCTATTTCTCCACCGCCACGCACGATGACATCGAGGCAGTCCTGCGCGACTACGACGTGCCGGACGGGTGGCTCGGGAACTTCATGTACGCCGTCAGTACGTCGCTCGGCATGGTCGGCCTGATCGTGACCATGGTGGCGGGTGTGGAGATCGGCGTGATCGGCATCCTCGTCGGACTCGAGGTCACCGCCGCCGCCTGGCTGGCAGTCATCGGCGCGGTGGTTTTCTTCGTCCTGCTGTTCGCATGGGTTGCGCGGCGCATCCCTCGGAACCAGGCCCGGCTGCCCGCGAGGTTCCCGTCAGAGGCGCCGCGCGAGGACGTGCAGGGCTAGCCTCGCCTCATTGGCGCGGGCCGAGGTCTCGGCTGGAGTCCAGCAGCAGGGTGAACGGCCCGTCGTTCACCAGCTCCACCGCCATGTCCGCCCCGAAGCGCCCGGTTTCAACCGGGTGTCCAGCCTCGCGCAGCCGGGCCACGAAGCGGTCGACCAGCGGCTCCGCAGCGTTCGGTAGCGCGGCGTCGGTGAAGCCCGGGCGTCTGCCCCGCCGCAGATCGGCGTAGAGCGTGAACTGGCTGACGACCAGGAACGCCCCGTCCGCGGCGGCGATGGGCAGGTTCGTGCGTCCGTCGGCGTCCGCGAAGTAGCGCAGCCCGGCGAGCTTCACGGCCATGCGGTCGATCACGTCGGGCGTATCGGCCGCCGCAATGCCCACCAGCACCACGGCACCGCGCCCGATCTGGCCGACAGTTGCCGCATCGATCCGGACGGCGGCCCGCTCGACCCGCTGGATGACCAGCCGCATCAGGGCTGTGCGGTGGTGATGCCGGCATCCTCGCCATCGCGTGGCGGCCCCAGCGCCGACTCGGTGAAGATGGCCTGCGCGTTCCAGATCATCCAGCCCACCGTGTGGTTGTCCCGCAGCGCGCGCATCTCCTCATGGATGTCGGCCGCCGTATAGGCGCGGAACGGGCCGTAACCGAAGTCCTGGATCCAGGGCCGCACGCGCATCGGCAACCCGGCCGCTTCCTTGTTCACCATCTTCAGGGTGTCGTTGATGATCGCGTACGGGTGCTCGTTCGGGTTCGCGTAACCGAAGGTATACGGGCCGTAGTGGCTCGGGTAGACCATTGGGCTGAAGTAATCGACGTAGGGCATGATGACCTCCGGCCGTTGGCCGATACCCTGGTCGTCGGGTGCGATGAAGGCGATCGGGAAGCAGTCGGCGCTGAGGAAGGCGTGCGTCGTTGCCAGCCGGGTGCTCACCACCCGGAACAGCCGCCGGATGGCCGGCAGCCGGAACGACTGGGTGTTGGGCAGGTTCGTGTCGGCCACCGAGTAGTCGCCATCGCTGAAGAAGCGCACGTAGTCCAGCTGGACCTCGTCGAAGCCCTTGTCCGCCAGGTCGCCGGCGATGGCGGCGATGTACTCCGCCACGCCCGGATTGAATGGATCGAGCCAGATGCCGCCCCCGAAGTCCTTCCACGGCTGCCCCGTGGCGGCGTTGCGCACCGCCAGCTCGGGGCGCGATGCGCCCACCGTGTTGTCCTTCATCACCACCATGCGCGCGATGGGGTAGATGCCCCGTGCCTTGAGCGTGGGCAGGAGCTTGTCGAGCTCGAAGATCGGGTGCCGATCCGCACCGGACTCCTTGGCCTCCGGCAGGTCGGTGGTGTAGTACAGCCAGCCGCCGGTCTCCTTCACGTCGATGACCATGGAATTCACCTCGGTCCGATCGATGAGGCGCAGCAGCGCGTCCAGCCGCCCCGGTCCCTCAAACACGGCACCGGGCGCGTACAGGGCGCGCGTCTCGAACGGCTCCAGCGTGAAATCGGCCGTCGCCTGGCCCGTCAGCTTCATCTCGCCAAGCCGGTAGCCAGCGCGCTTGAAGATCAGCGTGGCCTGCTCTGGTACGCCGGCCAACGCGTAGCTGCCATCCTTCGCCGTCCGCACCCAGGCAGCCTGGCCATCCACGAACACGCGAACGCCGGCCACCGCCTTTCCGCCGCGCTCGGTGACGGTGCCGCTCACGACGTTGGCGCGCAGCTCGAGCCGGACGTCACCACTGTCCGGCACGGGGACGGACGCCGGGTCGTGGCCGGTGGCCGTGGCCTCCAGGGACACGCCGCGTGGCGCCGAGATGGACGCGCTGCCATTGCTGCCGGTGGTGGCCGATGCGTCGGCGGCGGTCACCGTGGCGCTGCCCAGTGGCGTTCCGCTCCCCCGCTCGACCACCGTGACCGTCAGCTGGCGGAGCTCGCCGGGCGTTGGCTGCGTGCCGGAACCTGACGGCAGCGGGCCGCTGGCGCCGCAGGCGGCCAGCACGATGGCCAGCATGACGAGGGCAGCGGTCGATCGAAATGCGGCGCGGGCCAGGGCTGGGTTCCTCAGGTGCGTGGGCGTTCAGGTGCAGGAGGCATGATGCCCGATTTCGCTCAGTCGACGGTCCCGCTGCCTGCCGCGGCACGCAGGCCGTCGACGATGGGACGCAGATCGCCTTCGTGGCCGTACAGCGCGTTACCCGCCACCAGCACGTCGGCGCCTGCCGCGTGGGCTGCACCGATGGTTGCCGTGTTGACGCCACCGTCGACCCCGATCGGCAGGTCGAGACCGCGCCGGTCGGCCTCGGCGCGGAGGGCGCCCAGCTTCGGCAGGACCTCGCGGATGAACGCCTGGCCTCCCCAACCGGGGTTGACCGTCATGACCAGCAGCAGGTCGATCCGTTCGAGGTACGGATGCGCGGCCTCGCCAGGCGTCTCGGGGTTGATGGCGAGGCCGGGCTGGCGGCCGGCGGCACGGATGGCGGCGATGACCTCGTCGGCGTCGTCATCGGCTTCGAGGTGGAAGATCACCAGGTCGCTGCCCGCGTCGGCGAACGCGCGGGCGAATTGGAGGGGGCGGCTGATCATCAGGTGGCTGTGGTACGGGACCGTGGCATATGGCCGGACCGCCTCGACCACCACCGGCCCCATCGTGATGTTGCCGACGAAATGCCCGTCCATGACATCCAGGTGGATGGACTCGGCGCCCCCGTCCACCGCCCGCCGCACCTCATCCCCAAGGCGGGCGAAATCGGCGTTCAGCACGCTTGCGCTGATATGTGGTGGACGGGCGCTCACCGGACCGGTTCCAGCTGGCGCGTCCCGGCGCTGCCCGCCCGCGGCAGCGCCTTCCCGGCTAGCTGGGCGTGAAGCTGCCCGCAGGCAGCCTCGATCTCGCGGCCGCGCGTGTCGCGGATCGTGGTCGCCACGCCGGCGGCCTTGAGCACGGCGGCGAACGCGGCAACGCGCGCCGGAGGCGTGCCGCTCCAGCGCGAGCCCGGGGTCGGGTTCAGCGGGATGAGGTTGACGTGGCTGCGCCAGCCGCGGGCGATGCCGGCGAGCCGCTCCGCGAGCGGCAGCGTGTCGTTCATGCCGTCGATCATCACGTACTCGAGGCTCACTCGACGTCGCGTCCGCTCGGCGAATCGCTTCCCGGCGGAGATCACCTCACGGATCGGCCACTTGCGGTTGATGGGCACGAGCTCGTCACGGAGGTCGTCGTCGGCCGCGTGGAGGCTGATGGCCAGGTTGACCTGCGGCAGCTCGTCCACCATTCGCTCCATGCCGGGAACCACGCCCGAGGTGCTGACCGTGATGTGCCGCGCGCCGACGCCGAGCCGCGCGGGGTCGTTCAGCAGCCGCACGGCCTCGAATACGCGGTCCGTGTTGTTCAGCGGCTCCCCCATCCCCATGAACACGATGTTGTAGTGCCCGCGCGCGGCACCGGACGGCCAATCCTCGCCGAGCGCCTGCCACGGCGGACGGTGCCAGTGCAGCACCTGGTCCACGATCTCCCCCGGCGTCAGCTGTCGGGCGAACCCCGCCTGGCCCGTGGCGCAGAAGGGGCAGCCCACCGCACAGCCTGCCTGGCTCGAGATGCAGATCGTCGTGCGCGCCTGCCCGCCGTCTCGCCTGGTATAGCGCATGAGGACCGATTCCACGCGCTGGCCATCCCACAGCTCGTGGACTGCCTTTGCCGTCATGCCGCCATCGGCCTCGAGCACGTGGCTGCCGTGGATGGCCGAAAACCGGTACGCCTCGGACAGGGCAGAACGTGTCCCCAACGGCAGCTCGCTGATCGCCTGGAAGCCATCGACCTCGGACCGATGCACTCCTGCCAGGAGCTGGTCCGCCCGATACGCAGGCTCGCCGCGGGCGATGAGCCACGCGGCGAGCTTCGCATGCGGTACCTCGCTGATCGCCGGCTGTTCGCCGGCGAGCGGCAGCTCAGTCACGGCGCCCCGCGATGAGCATGAGGTAGTACAGGAACGTGAGCAGCGCGGTCAGCGCGGCCGCCACGTACGTCCAGGCAGCCGCCTTCAGCACGTCGCGTGCGCCGGTCTGCTGCTCACCCATCATCCCCAGGTTCGAGACGAAGGCCAACGCCTTGCCGGACGCGCCGATCTCCACCGGCAGCGTAACGAAGGTAAAGACCACCGCCGCGGCGAAGAAGATCAACCCCAGCCACGACAGCGACAGCAGGTTGAAGATCAGGCCGCCGATGATCAGCCACGGCCCGACCCCGGAGCCCAGCTGGACGGCTGGCACGATGGCCTGGCGGACCGCCATCCACGGATCACGCTCGCGATCCTGGAGGGCGTGGCCCACCTCGTGGGCAATGACGGCGGCCGCGGCCACCGACAGCCCATTGGCGGGGACCGGCACACCCAGCGTCTGGGCCTGCGGATCGTAGTTGCCGAGCTGCGGCTGACCCGACACGGTGCTGCTGACGCGCAGCACCTTGCCGCGCGGGTCGTAGTGGTCGGTCAGCTGGCCCTCGACCGGCTCGATGCGAACGTCACGGAGCCCCTGCCGATCGAGGAGCTGCCGCGCGAAATCAAAGGCTGAAAGGCGGATGCCCGAGTCGACCTTCGACCACTTGGCGTAGGTCGAGCGCACGCGCCACGCGGCCCAGCCGGTGATCGCGATGCTCGGGAGCATCACCAGAAGGATGTAGGGCAGGAATCCACCCATCGCTTGTCTGCTACCTCCTTGGAAGCAGCGCGAGTATATCCGAGGCCTCGTGAAGGCCCGATTCGGCCATGGTGAAGACGGCGTATCCCTGCGCGCCTACTCCGCCTGCTCCGCCACCTTCTCGGCGCCCAGCAGCACGTGCTCGCGCGGGAGCCCGCGGCGCCACGCGTCAGCTCGCATGGCTGCCTTGCTCTCCGGCTGCACGAGCTCTAGCGCCAGCGCGCCCTGCCCGGTGGCCACCTCCGGCCATTCACCGGGGAGCACGGCGCCGATGGGCAGCCCGTCGACGCCGGAAGTCGGCCGCGCGGCGCGGATGTGCAGCCGGCGCCCGTCCACCGTGGTCCAGGCGCCGGGCCAGGGCTGTAGCGCACGGACCTGCCGATCGATCTGCACGGCCGGCTTGCGCCAATCGATCCAGCCGTCGCTGCGGCGAAACGGGCGGACGATGGTGGCGGCGCGCTCGTCCTGTGGCTGCGACTGCAGCTCGCCAATGGCCCAGCGTGCCAGCTCCCCGGGGATGACCTGGGCCGCCAGCGCGGCGAGCTCGGCCTCCAGCGCCGGGGTCGTCTCACGCCCGGTGAGGGGCACCGGCCACTGGGCAACGATCGGGCCGGCGTCGAGCTCGGCGGTCATGATCATCAGGCTGAGCCCTCCGACGGCGTCGCCGGACAGGATGGTCGAGGCCACTGGAGCCGCGCCGCGGTGGCGGGGCAGCAGCGAAGGATGGACGTTGAGCGGGGGCCGGTCGAAGGCAGCCAACAGGTCCGCTGGCACGAGCTGGCCGTAGGCGGCCAGCAGCAGGCCATCGGGCGCGAAGTCGCGCAGGACGGCGTGACCCTCGTCCGAGCGCAGGCGCCGGGGCGCCTCCACGCGCAGCCCGCGTTCGCGCCCCCACTCCGCGACGGCCGAGGCACGCCAGCGCAGGCCGCGGCCGGCTGGCCGATCCGGCTGAGTGACGATCAGGAGCTCGTCGGCCTCGTCGCTGACTTGCTCGAGCAGTGGAACACCGAAAGGGCCGGTGCCCAGGAAGGCGATCCGGCCCAGTCCGCTCATGCGCAGCGCATCCCGCTGACCGGCGTCTCGCTCAAATGCCCGCCGTCGTCTCTTCCTCGATCTCGCTGTGCTCGCTTACGCGCACCAGCTCCTCCAGCGACTCGAGGTAGTCGATGTAGAGGACGCCGTTCAGGTGGTCGATCTCGTGCTGCAGCGCACGGGCGAACAGCTCCTCGCCCTTGACCCTGAACTCCTTGCCGTGGCGGTTCTTGGCCTTCACCGTGACCTTCGCCGAGCGCGTGACCTCCGCCACGAAGCCCGGGATGGAAAGGCAGCCCTCCCAGTCGACGATCTCGCCCGACGCACGGACGATCTGCGGGTTGATGAGCTCGGTGACCTTTTCCTCGAGCTCGATGATCGCGACCTGCAGCGGCACCCCGATCTGGTTGGCCGCGAGGCCGATGCCCGGCGCATCGCGCATGGTCTCGAGCATGTCGTCCAACAGCCGATGCAACGAGGCGTCGAACTGCGTGACCTTCCTGGCGCGCTCCCGCAGGATCGGCGCTTCTGCGGTCAGGATGCCGCGGATGACCATGGTCGCATTGTACCGATGATCAGAGGAGCGACTCCGGATCGACATCGATGGCCACGCCGGCCGGAACACGCTCCAGCGCCACCTGGCGAGCAGCCTCATCGGCGGCTCGCAGCACCACCTGGAGCCGCCAGCGACCCGCCCGTCGAGGCACGTACGAAGGCAGCGGCCCGTGGACCTCGATGCCCCGTGCCGTGACTGCTTCGGCCGCGGCACGACCGCGCGCCTCAGCCCGATCGCGATCCGGATCGGCGACCAGGAGGCGGGCCAGGACCGTGGCCGGCGGATAGCCGAGGAGCCGCCGCCGCACCAGCTCCTCGTCGGCGAAGCCGTCGACGTCCAGCCGGGCGGCGGCACGCACGGCGTAGTGGTCGGC
>DASSEC010000081.1:0-2411 GCA_035696685.1 Candidatus Limnocylindria bacterium
GCGAAGATCTTCTCCGCGTATCGCTCCACCAGGCCGCTCTGGTCGCCCCAGCGCGGCTTGCCGGCGCGCTCGGCGAAGTGCTGGTGGACGAGCGCGAACAGGTTGGCGTAGGTCCGCTGGCCCGCCTGCAGCTCGCGGCGCAGCCGTGGTAGATCGAGGCCCAGGAAGCGGGCGTGCTTGTACCGCGCCATGGCCGCGAGGCAGCGATCAAGGTTCCCGTCGTCAGCCAGGTCGCCGTACTGGCCATCGAAATACGTCCACAGGTTCGAGCCCACGATCGGGACCGCGATGCGGCTATGGGAGCCAAGCAGCGCCGCGACCAGCGTCTTGCCACAGCGATCCGGGCCACCGATGTAGATCGGCCCCTGGTTCGTCACCATCGCTTCAGGACGTCGTTCAGCGGATGGCGCCCGGCGAGCAGATCCTCGGCGAACACGATGCGCTGGCGTGCCTCCGTGTCCCACGCCAGGAGGCTCCCGTCCTCCGAGCGCGACCAGGCGATCACCGCCCGCTGCAGAGCCAGGAATGCAGCCATCTCGGGAATGCGATGCAGCTCGCTTTCGGCCGCGATGCCGGTCTGCCGGTAGCCGAGCAGGAAGCCGCGCGCAGCCGCGACGTCGAACGAGCGGCGCCGCTGAGCGAACCAATTGATCCCGGTGGCCAGGTCAACCAGGCGCCAGTCGCGGCGCGCAAGCTCGAAATCAACCAGGAACGGCATCCTGCCGGAGTGGATCAGCAGGTTGTAGGGACCATAGTCGCCGTGCACCACCGTGGTGGGCAGGCGCTCGGCGCTGAACCGTTCGTACAGGTCCCACAGCGCGGCATGGGCCCAGGCACGCACGCGGCGCGGAGCCGGCGACTGCGCGAGGAGGTCGGTGTAAAACTCGACGCCGCGCACGCGCGTGCCTCCCTGCCGCCCGGTGAACCCCAGCGTGGTCGACGCCGGAACGTCGAGATCCTCGAGCGCGGCGTGCAGTCGGGCGAGCAGTCGCCCCGCAATCACGTCGAGCTCATGCCGGTCCGCGCGCGACAGAACGAGCTCGTGTGGGTGTCGATACCCACGGATTGCGTCGGACACCGCGAAGCGTGCGCCGTCGAGATTGACGCTCGTCTCGGCCTCCACCGTCTGACGCAATCGAGGCGATGGGAAGTCATGCTCGGCCAATGCCGTCAGCACGGCATGCTCGATGGCAAGGGCGGCGTCGTCGACGCTCTCCTTGTACCGCTTCACGACGACCTCCCCGCCTGAGGTGCGCAGTCGAACAGTGGCGCCGCGGGCGCCGGGTGCGGAGAGCGTCCTGGGCCGTCCCGTTGCTCGCAGGCCGTACCGATCCAGGACCTCGGCCAGCTGCTGGCGGGGAATCCCGCCGGAGCGCCCGATCCGCAACCGCGCCAGCCGTCGGTCGGGACGCGCCACCATGGGGAAGCGCGGGTGGAAGACAAGGTCATCGCGGACGCCGGACGTGCTCCCGTCGGGCAGCACCAGGCTGCTCGCGGCGCGGGCGGCGTTGCTCACCGTGCGGCGCAATGACTTCCCGTTCTTGACGTTGATGACGCGCATGCTCGGCCGCGACTTGGCGGCGGCCACCGCGGCGGTGCCGATCTGGCGCGCGCGCGTCACGAAGCCGCCGACGTCCTCCTCGGAGCGGCCCACCAGGCGCTGGGGCAAGCCACGGGCCTGCGCTCGGCGCCAGGCCGCCTCCGGGTCGGCGTTGACGGCGATGAGCGCGTCGGGGAGTGGAACGAGCGAGATATAGCGCTTGACGGCTTCCGGCGATGCCGTTGGATACCAGCCGAACAGGTTGACCGCGCGATGGACCAGCCCTTCATCGACCAGCACGATGTGCCCCGGCGGGACCCGGCGACGCGCGTAGGCGATCCGGCCGCCCACGCCGAGCGTGAGGCCAAAGATCAGCCGCCGATGCCACCATGGGATCGGCGCTCGAGTGACCGCGCGCCAGGCGGCCAAGGTCAACCGCGGATGGCGCACGGCGAATAGCGTGTTCCACAGCCAGCTCCGAGGGCGGTTGAAGCGGGCGATCTCATCGATGTGGCTGGCTGGCACCCCCCGCAAGCGCAGCGCGTCCGGCAGTGCCTTGGCAACGGCGGACTTCCCGGCGCCCACCGGTCCCGCCAGCTCGACGATCGTCATAGCCGTTGCCAGATCGCCGCCTCGACCTGCCCGACCACCGCTTCGAGTGGCTGCGCCGCGTCAACGACGACTGCGCCATGTGCCGGCGCCGTCTGCGCCGCATCCAGGACCGCGCGCGCCTTCTCCGCGACGGCTTCCCGATCCGAATCCCCCTTGCGCGCGAGGGCCACTTCCGGCGGGACCGAGAGCAGGATCACCAGGTCGGGCGCGGGGATGGCGGCGTAGATCGCCTCCTCGCGGCGCCGAAGCATGTTGAGGA
>DASSEC010000082.1:0-4170 GCA_035696685.1 Candidatus Limnocylindria bacterium
TCATGACCAGGCACGACGCCGAACGCAAGCAGAAGATTCTCGACTGCATCGCCCGCACCGTGGCCGAGCGCGGTTTCCCCCCGTCGGTCCGGGAGATCGCGGACGCCGTGGGGCTGGCCTCCACCTCGGCGGTGCACCACCATCTCATGGCGCTCGAGCGCGAGGGGCTGCTCGAGCGCGGCCTGCGCTCATCGCGCGCCCTGCGCCTGACCGAGCGTGGCGAGGCGGAGCTCGAAGGAGCGCCGCGCCGGCTGCCCAACGGCATGGGCCGCGTGACGCCGTTCCGGATGCCGCTCGAGCGCGACGTGCTGGCTCTGCCGGTGCTCGGCGAGATCGCGGCCGGTCAGCCCATCGAGGCCTATGCCGATGGTGCCGAGTCCCTGGACGTGCCCCGCTCGCTGGAGGCCCGTGACGACTCGTACGTCCTTCGAGTCCGCGGCAAGAGCATGATCGACGACCTGATCGACGACGGCGACTACGTCGTCGTCCAGCCGCAGGCAACCGCCCGCGACGGCGACATCGTGGTCGCGCTGCTGGAGGACAACGGCGTCACGCTGAAGCGCTTCTATCGCGAGCAGGACCGCATCCGCCTCCAGCCGGCCAACGCGGAGATGGAGCCCATCTACGCCACCGAGGTCCAGATCCAGGGCAAGGTGGTGGGCGTCATTCGCAAGCTCGGCTGACGTCCCAGCGGAGCACCATCCGGCCGCATCGACCAGCATGGCGCCGAGCCGATGCGCACCATCCTCCACGCCGACCTCGACGCGTTCTACGCCAGCGTCGAGCAGCTCGACAACCCGTCCCTGCGCGGCAAGCCGGTCATCGTTGGCGGGGATCCGAACGCGCGTGGCGTCGTCAGTGCCGCGTCGTACGAGGCTCGGGCCTTTGGCGTGCACTCGGCCATGCCGCTGCGCATCGCGCACCGCCTCTGCCCCGGTGGCGTTTTCCTGCCCGGCCGGTTCGACCGTTACCGCGAGCTGAGCCGCCAGGTCATGCGCATCTTTGCCAGCTACACGCCGCTGGTGGAGCCGATTAGCCTCGACGAGGCGTTCCTGGACGTGACCGCCAGCCGCGCCGCCTTCGGCGACGGCGAGACGATCGCCCGGGCGCTGAAGCAGCGCGTACTGGACGAGGCCGGCCTGGTGGTGAGCGTCGGCGTCGCGACCAACAAGCTGTGCGCCAAGGTCGCCTCGGACCTGCGGAAGCCCGATGCCCTGGTCGTGGTTCCGCCTGGTGGAGAGGCCGCCTTCCTTGCGCCGCTGCCGGTGAGCCGGCTCTGGGGCGTCGGGCCGCAGTCGCGCCAGACGCTGGCCGACTACGGGGTGGCGACCATCGGGCAGCTGGCGGCGATGCCGGAGGGCACGCTCCGCCGCCGCTTCGGAATCCACGGTGCGGAGCTGCGGCTGCGGGCGCAGGGCGTCGACCCCTCGCGCGTGGTCACTGCCCAGGCGCCCAAGTCGGTGGGACACGAGCTGACCTTCAACCACGACGTGAGCGATCCTGCCCGGCTCGAGGCGACCCTGCTCGACCTGGCCGAGTCGGTGGCTTCCCGGCTGCGCCACCACGAGCTGGCGGCCGGAGCGGTGCAGCTCAAGCTGCGCTACGAGGGCTTCGACACCATCACGCGCCAGGCGCCGCTGGGCCACCAGGTCCGGGACTCCGAGCCGCTGTACGAGATGGCGGTGAGCCTGCTGCGCAAGGCGCTCGCCGGGGACCGGGCGGTGCGGCTCATCGGCCTCACTGCCATCAATCTGTCCAGCGCCCAGCAGCTGACCCTGTTCGACGCGCCGGACCGAACTGACCGGATCGCCCAGTCGATTGACGCCGTGCGCGAGCGCTTCGGCGAGAAGGCCATCACCCGAGCGCGGCTGATCGGGCATCGCGATCATCGGCGGCCCGACTTCGGGGAGCGACCCGATGCACCCGTGGACGACTGAGCGTCAGCAGACCACGCACGGTTGGGCCGCCAGCGGCAGGCCATCGCCCGCGAACGTCCGCTCCGGGGGGCGCGCCGAGGCGCGAGCCCGTCCGGCTGCCAGCAGACCCAGCACAATGATCAGTCCCGCGGCGATCTGGGCGCCCATCACCGGCAGCCCGAGCAGCACGAATGCGGCGCCCGCGGTGAGGGCAGGCACCAGGTACTCGAATTCCGCCGTCTGGACGGCGCCGAGCACCAGGATCGCCCGGAACGTGAGCCAGTTCTCGACGAGGCCGATGATGATGCCAAGCCCGAGGGCCGGCAGCACCCGCCCATCCAGCAGGAGCGGCAGCGCGGACGCGTTGAGCGCGAACCCCGGCACGGCCAGCGCCGCGCCGCCGGCGACGCTGAACCAGGCCGTCCGGCGCAGCAGCGAGCCCGGCTCGCCGCGTCGCGCGAGGTACACGTAGATCCCACCCCAGGCCAGTGGTGAGCCGAGGGTGATGACGTCGCCGAGGTTGGGCGCGCCCAGGCCGCTGCCGACCAGGACGAAGCCAACCACACCGGCCAGGGCGACCAGGGATCCGATGACCGCAAAGCGCGGTGGGCGCTCGACGCCCACGACCACGGCCAGCAGCAGGGCCACCGCCGGCGCCCCCGAATCGATGAGGGCCACGTTGGTGGGCGAGGTCAGGCTCAGGCCGACCATGACGCATGCCCTGCCGAACCCGAAGCCCAGGATGCCCGGCAGCACCGCGTCGACCAGGTCCTGCCTGGACGGTCGCAGGCGGCTGCGCCGGGCGGCGATGAGCACCACCAGGAGCAGCCCTGCGGCGACCCGGCGGGTCGCCTCCAGCGTCAGAGGCGGGACCACGGTCACCGCATCCTTGTTCAGGACGCCCAGCAGCGCCAGGGCGAGCTGCAGGCCCAGCAACGCCGCGATCAGCGCGAGCCGCATCGGCACCACACCGTATTCGCTGCTACGGAAACTCACCTCGGTATAGGACGCGCTCCGGGGGCCCGCCAGAGCCGCTCGGCCCTATTGACATGTTAGAACACTTGTTCGTATGATGGTGCTCCGATTAGAACGTCCGTTCGGCTCAGCCGACGCGGGCGAGAAGGAGCTCGGTCTCATGGCACTCACCAAGGTTTCGCCGATTCCGGCGCGGGTTCGCTGGGACCGCCGGCTGGCCCGGCCACGCTCAGTGCAGCTCGGTGATCGGGAGCTCACCGTCCGCGGGCTGGAGGCGGTCCGCGACGAGACTGCCGCCTATCCCACCGCGCGAGGGCCGCGCATCACGTTCCTGGTCGAGACGGACGCCGGCCAGGCATCGCTCGTGTTCGACGGCACGCACCACCGCTGGTTCGTGGAGGCGCTCGACCAGGCTGCCTAGGCCGGCCCTGTCGCTGGCGCAGCCGCGTGCCAGCTCACTAACCAGATCGGCCCGTCGCCAGCTTCCATGCGCCGGGCGCTGCCTCCCGGGTCGACAAGGCTGGTACGGGTGACGCGGACTCGCTCGCCGTCGAGCTCGGTGATTGGCCCGGACAGCGGCGAGGCGGCGAAGGCGAACTGCCACGCCCGCACCTGGTCGTGGATGTGCCGCGCCGGCTGGCTCCAGTCGATGACGGCGTAGTCCTCGCCGAAGTGCCCGGCCCAGGTCACGCCGTCCGTCGGCTGCGGATCGCCCGGGTCGCCGGCCGCGATCCGCTCGAGCACGCGTGGCAGCAGGCCCATGGCGATGGCGCCCATCCGCGGCCCCACCACCGCGATGTCGAAATCGTCGTCCTCCATGGGGACCGCGGCCTGGGCCAGGATGGGACCCGTGTCCAGCTCCGCGTCCATGCGATGCCAGGTGATGCCGTACCGGCCGTCGCCATCGCGAATGGCCCAGGCCAGAGGGATCGGGCCGCGGTGCCGCGGCAGCATGGCCGGGTGGCAGTTGATGGACCCCAGGCGCGGCACCTGCAGCGCGGCCAGCGGGATCTTCCATGGGAAGCCCCAGCACACCATCAGGTCGGGCTGGTAGGCGCGCAACAGCGGCTCGATGCCGTGCTTCGTGGCCGGCAGCAGCACGTCAAGGCCTGGCGGCGCTGTCTCATCGGTCATCGCCGGGCGGTCGGGAAGTGGCTGCTCGCGTCGCGCGCTCAGCACGGCCAGCGGCTGATGGCCTAGCTGGCGCAACGCGTCGGCCAGGCCGGCGGCGACGATCGGCACGGTGGTGACCAGGACGATCCGCCAGCCGACTGCCGTC
>DASSEC010000083.1:0-10527 GCA_035696685.1 Candidatus Limnocylindria bacterium
TGCCCATCGTCGTGCGCGATGCGGTCGATCCGCTCGAGCAGCGCCACCGAGTCCACCGAGTGGATGGTCGAGAACAGGCGCAGCGCGGGCCGCACCTTGTTGGCCTGCAGCTGGCCGACCATGTGCCACTCGGCGCCTGGGGCGGCCTCGACCTTGACGGCAGCCTCCTGGACGCGGTTCTCGCCGAGCATCGTCAGGCCGGCCGCCAGGGCGGCGCGCACCACGTCGACGCCGAAGCCCTTGGTCACGGCCACGATCCGGAAGCCATCGGGATCGCGGCCAGCCGCCAGAGCGGCGGCGCGCAGCCGCTCGATCAGGCGATCGTATCGGCTCCGGATCTGCTCGGGCCCGGGCGGTGGCTCGGTGATCAGCTGCATGGCAGCGAAAACGGCCGGACGTCACCGTCCGGCCGCATCGGCTCGGAGTCCTACTCCGACTTGCGGCGGAGGAAGGATGGGATGTCGAGGTCGGTCTCGCCGTAGGCCGGGCGTCCGGCAGGGGCCGGGATGGGCTGGCGGTCCACCTCCGTCTCCTCGCGCTCGGTGGTGGCGGCGAACGGCGACGGCTCCGGGATCTGCTCCTCCAGCGACTGGCGCTGGGACCGCTCGCGCTCGATCTCCGCCAGGATCTCGCGGCTTCGCTCGTCGAGGCTGGTCTCGATGCCCACCGCGACGTCCGCGCTCGCCGCGCCGCGACCGGCGGATCGCGGCTTCTTGGTCGCATCGAAGCCCGTGGCGATGACGGTGACCTTCACCTCGTCGCGCATCCGGTCGTCGATGACCGTGCCGAAGATGATGTTCGCCTCGGGATCGGCTGCCTCCTTGATGACCTCGGCTGCCTCGTTCACCTCGAACAGGCCCAGGTCGCTGCCGCCGGTCACGTTGAACAGGATGCCGCGCGCGCCCTGGATGTTGACCTCGAGCAGCGGGCTCATCACTGCCGCACGGGCCGCCTCGACCGCCCGGTTCTCGCCCGTCCCGATGCCGATGCCCATCATCGAGCTGCCCGCGTCGCGCATGATCGTCTTGACGTCGGCGAAGTCGAGGTTGATGAGGCCGGGCACCGTGATCAGGTCGCTGATGCCCTGCACGCCCTGGCGCAGCACATCGTCCACCACCCGGAAGGCGTCGAGGATCGACGTCTTCTTGTCCACCACCTCGCGCAGGCGGTCGTTGGGGATGGTGATCAGCGTGTCGCACTTGTCCTTGAGCTGCTCCGAGTACTGCTCGGCCACCAGCTTGCGGCGCACGCCCTCGAAGCTGAAGGGCTTCGTGATCACCCCCACGGTCAGGGAGCCGAGGTCCTTGGCGATCTCGGCGATGACCGGCGCCGCGCCGGACCCCGTGCCACCGCCCATGCCGGCGGTGATGAAGATCATGTCGGCGTCCTTGAGCGCCTCGTAGATCTTCTCCGAGTCCTCTTCGGCTGCGCGTTGGCCGACCTGCGGGTCTGCTCCGGCGCCCAGGCCGCGGGTCAGCTTGTCGCCGATCCGGATCTTGTGGGGAGCGTCGCTCTGCAGGAGCGCCTGCGCGTCAGTGTTCACCGCGATGAACTCGACGCCCATCATCTCGGCGCTGATCATCCGGTTCACGGCGTTGCTGCCGCCCCCACCGACGCCAATGACCTTGATGAGTGCGAAATGCTCTGCGTCGGACCGTAGCGGCATGGGTGATCTCCGTAGCGCGGTATGGAGGTTGGCAACCCGTCTCGCCGCGGGTTCCTGCGATTCTAGCGAGGGTCCTGAGGCCTCGTGGCCGGTTTTTTCCACAGACCGATGCGAACTTATCCACACCCGCAGATTCCGCGGTGGAGGACCTCAGCACCTATCAACCAAGGCGTCAGCTATCGCGAATCGTCGCCCACGTCCGATCCCCGTCGACCGCGATGCCGCCAGGCACGCCATCCAGTTGGACGGTGGTCGTGTGACCATCGGCTGGGTCGACGCGGCGGACCGTCCGATCGCCGAGGCAGCTGACCCAGACCGCGCGCGGCGTCGCGGCCACCGCGGCCGGAGCGTCGCAGATCTGGATCGTTTGCAGCACGCGATTGCTCGAGGCGTCGACCTCCATCATTCGATCGTCTGTCGTGGAGATCACCCAGGCGACACCGTCGCCGATGGCTACCGCTGCGGGCTTGCCGGGCAGGGCAATCGCAGCCGCGATGACGTCCCCGCTCGCTGCGTCGATGTGCGCCAGGGTGCCCGCGAGTCCGTTCACCACCCATACGTCGGCGCCATCCGCGGCGATTGCCGACGGACCGCTCCCCGGCGGCATTTCGATCGACGCCACAACTGTCCGCGCGCGGGCGTCGACGTGCTGCACGGTGTCCTGCAGATCGTCCGCGATCCACACGCTGTCTCCCGCCGCCGCGATCGCCCGGCCGTGGATCTGGATCGTCTCCACCACCCGGACCTCTTGCGGAGTGACCGCGCTCAGGGTGCTCGCGAAGGGGTCGAGCACCCAGATCATCCCGCCAGCAGGTGCGAGACCGGTGGGTACCCCGGCGCCAAGGACCGACGTCTCCCCACTCGCCGTATCGACTCGGGTAACCGTGCTGTCGTCGGTGTTGGCGACCCAAATCTGGCCATTTGACGCGACCACCGCTGACGGGCCGCGTCCGACGCGGAAGCCTGAAGCCAACTGCCCATCCGCGCCGATGGCGCGCACCGTGTTAGGGCCCGTAGCCGCGTCGAGCCCCGGACCACGGGTCAGGAGGAGGGCTGCGATGCCGGCTGCGACCACCAGCAGGGCGACGCCGCCGATGATGACTGCCAGGCCCGCTCCCCGCCGGCCAGAAGGTTGGATGCCGGGCTCGGGCTCAGGAATGTCTGCTCGCGGCGGTGGCTGCACGGCAAAGAGGCGCCACTCACCCTCAACGCCCTTGAGCCGCCGCACGCCGATATCGACGAACTTGTCGCCGGAGCCACTGGCAAGGTCACGGACCGTCGACGAAACGACGATCTGCCCCGGTTCAGCGCTGGCCAGGATGCGCGCCCCGACATGGACGGCGATCCCGGCGACCTTCCGACCAGCCGGCTCAACCTCCCCGGTGTGCAGACCGGCCCGGATCTGCAGTCCGAGCCGCGCGACCGCGTCGGCGATGGCCAGGGCGCAGGCAATCGCCTCTGTCGGATGGTCGAAGGTTGCGAAGAATCCATCGCCGGCCGTATCGACCTCGTGGCCGTGGTGGCGCTTCAGCTGCTGCCGGACCAGCCGATGATGCCCGGCCAGAAGCTCGCGCCATGCCCGGTCGCCGAGGGCTTCGGCGCGCTCGGTGGAGCTGACGATATCCGTGAAGAGGACGGTGGCCAGCATCCGCCGGCTGCGTGTTCGTCGCAACATGAGTGATATCAGCTCGAGGGGCGGAGCTGGATCTGCTCCAGGGCAGGGGCTACCGATTCGGGTCCCGGTGAGAAAGCGACGACACGTTCGGAGTAGATCCAGTGATGGTCGATGAACGCCAGGGGCACCCAGGCCATCACGCGTTCGGTCATCAGCTGATCGACCTCAGCCCAGCACATGAAGGCGGCGCTGCCAACGGACCGCTGGCAGGCCGCAACCTTGTCGTTCAGGCTCGGTACCTCGTTGACGTCATAGCCCCACTGTGCCAGTTGTTCTGGGCTCGCCCCCAGCAACGACAGGTTCAGGAGGAATTCGTCCCCGAGGCCATCCTTGCCGACCAGTCCGGCAAAGTTCCCGCCATTGGGATAGTCGGCGCCCCAGCCAAGATTGAGGAAGGTGCCGACATGGTTCTGCGCTACTGACGGATCTGCGTCGGTGGGCACCAGCTTGATACCGATCTTGGCAAGTTCGTTGGCGATCAGGGATCCGAGCGCATCCTCCGCATTGGCGGCCAGAACGCCCGCGCAGGCTGGTGTGTCGCAGCGGCCGTCGCCGTTCGAGTCGTAGCGGGACATGCGCATCTCCTCGCGGGCGGCCTCCACATCCCCGCGATCGTCGCCTCCGAGCGGATCGTACGAGCGCAGCAGGGCGTTCTCGATGCCGTCGGGAAACACGTGGTGCGCGACGACGGAGCTCGAATCGCGGAGCCGGCCGATGGCGTCGGCCGCCGCAACCCGATCCACGACGAGGTTCACCGCGCGACGCACGTGCAGGTCATCGAATGGCGGGACCGCCAGGTTCATCGTCATGTACTGCACGCGCATGCCGGGCTGGGTGAAAACACGCCCGCGGAGCTGGTCGCTGGCCAGATACCGCCGCGCGGCGGCCACTGGCGCTGGTTCAGCCAAGACGTCGGCCTCGCCTGAGTCGATGAGGCTCACGGCGCCATCCAGATCGCTCACCATCAGGGCATCGATCCGGTCGACATACGCCGGCCGAAGTGGGTCGCTGGCCGGGTCCCATGATGGATTCCGGACGAGGGTGACTCGACCCGCAGCACGGCCGGCCCAGACGGGCATTGAGTCCGAGCCGGACAGGACGAGGTCTTCTGCTCCCTCATACATGTACGGGCCGGAGGCGATCAGATAGCCCGCGTACCACGAGTCATCGCGACCCGCTAACGCCTCGGCTGGCAGCGGGGCGAGTAATGGCATCGCCACGCGATTGCCGAAATCCCCTGCGGGTCCGGTTAGACGGACGACCAGGGTGGTCGCGTCTGGCGCCTCCATGCCGGCGATCGTGGAAACCGAGCCCTTCTCGAACTCGGCCATGCCCACTACGTCGTCCAGGTATGGAGCGTCGCGAATGCGGCCCACATGCTCGGCGGCAGTGATGAAGTCACGCGCCTCGATGACGCGATTCGCCAGGGGCGGGGCGTAGTGGAGGCGCGCTTTCAGCTTGAAGGTCCATGTGAGGCCATCGGCCGAAATGCGCGGTAACGCCTCTGCCAGATCGGGCCGCAGCTCGGCGCCGCCCTCCTCGGTGGGCCGGTCGTTGTACGAGAGGAGCGTTCGCAGCAGGCAGCAGCGGGCCAGCGGAGTGAAGGTGTATCGGCCGGGGTCGTAGTAGGGCGTTCCCGGATACTCCTCCTGGCCCGTTTCGACGATCGCGACGCGGAGCGTGCCACCCGTTGAGGGCTTCGTGGGTGACGGAGGCGGACCGCTGCATGCGAGCAATAGGATGCAGCACAGCATCGCGTTGAGAGGCTTAGGCGATCTGCGAGGCACTCCGATCACCGGGCGCGAACGGCGGCACTATACCCGGCTGACCTGCCAAGAGGCCACGTTTGGAGCCATCGGAGTGATCGCCTTGAGCAGATCAGCCCGGGAAGAGTCCCCGCACCCAGTCGATGAAGCGGCTGCCGGCACCGCTGAACGCCGAGCTGCTGGCGTAGCCGATGGGCTCCTCGCCGGCGTGGTGTGCCCCCCACAGCAGCAGGCCGATGGGCGTGCTGAAGGCCGGGTTCGACAACTGGTCCATCAATCCGCCCACGCCCTGCGGCGCCCCGACGCGAACGGGCATCTGGAACACTTCGCGCGCCAGCTCGGCGGCGCCGGCGATTCGCGCCCCGCCACCGGTCAGCACCACGCCGGCGGGCAGCATGCCGCCGTGGCCGGAGCGCTTGACCTCCTCCGCGATGAGCGAATAGATCTCGCTCATGCGGGCCTCGATGATCTCGGCCAGCTTCCGCCGCTGGATGGTCTGGCCGGCCCCCTCGCCGAGGACGGCCACGTTGAGCAGCTCCTCCGGCTGGACGGCCATCAGGTTGGCGGTGCCGTGCTTGATCTTGATCTCCTCGGCCAGGTTCTGGCTGGTTCGCAGGCCGATCGCCACGTCCATGGTCACGTTGATCCCGCCCACTGGCAGCACGGCCGAGTGGTAGATGCCGCCATCGGTGAAGATGGCAACGTCGGTGGTGCCGCCGCCAATGTCGGCCACCAGCACGCCAAGCTCCTTCTCCGTATCGGTCAGGGTCGCTTCCGCCGATGCCAGGGAGCTGATGACCAGCTCGTCGATGTGGACGCTGGCGTTGGCGATGCACTTGGTCAGGTTCTGGATCGAGGTCGAGAGGCCGGTCACGATGTGCGTCTCGACCTCGAGGCGCACCGCGCTCATGCCCAGTGGGTCCTTGATGCCCTCCTGCCCGTCGACGATGTAGCCACGGGGGACCACGTGCAGGGTCTCGCGGTTGGACGGCATCTGGACGGCCTTGGCGGCCTCGGTGGCCCGCGCCACGTCCTCGCGGCTGACCTCGCGCTTGTGGCCGGAGACGGCCACCACGCCGCGACTGTTCTGGCTGGAGATGTGGCTGCCGCCGACGCTGACGAAGGCACTGCTGATCTTGTAGCCGGACAGCCGCTCTGCCTTCTCGAGGCTGCTGGCGATGGAGTTCACGGTCTGGTCGATGTTGGCGACCATTCCCTTCTTCATCCCGGCCGAGGGCGAGATGCCGTAGCCGATGATGTCGACGTCCCCCGATCGCCCCACCTCGCCGATGAGCGTGGTGACCTTGGTCGTGCCGGCATCGATGCCGACCAGCACCGTCTCCCTGTCCAAGCTACCTCCGATGGTCGCGCTGGGCGCCCGCGCGGTTCATGCGCCCGTGCCCGAGCCTACAGGAAGTGGCGCCGGATGAGGGCAACGTTTTGGAAGATGCGCAGCCCGAAGGCGAACAGCGCGACGAGGTACAGGTCGATCCCCAAGCGGTCGCCGACGAAGGTCAGCGCGACCGCCACCAGGGCGTTGGTCACGAAGCCCGACAGGAAGACGCGGTTGTCGTAGTGCGCGTCCAGCTCGGCACGGATTGCGCCCAGCACCGAATCGAGGCCGGCCAGGATACCGACCGCGCTGTAGCGCGCCAGGTCCGGGCTGACGTTGACGTTGAGCACCAGCCCTAAGGCAATGCCCAGCGCGAGGCCGATCAGTGGGAGCCACATTCGGAAGCATTCCGCTGCGCGCCGCGCGGACCGGTCTCGGTGCCGTCGCCGGCTCTACGGCGCCCAATATACCTTCCCGGGGTTGCGGGCATCCAGCCATGAGACCGCCCACTCCTGGCGCTGCGCGAACAGCGTGCGGATGGCCGCCAGCTGCTGCTCCAGCCGAGCGTCGGCGGCGGCCTGGTCCTCTCCCGGGTCGAGCTCGTAGAAGCCCAGCGCGGCACGCCACGGCGGCGCCGCGGATTCGAGCATGAAGCCGTACTCAGTGTCCACGGTCACCGTCAGGCGCCTGGCCTTCGAGCCGATGACCCGCGGGTCCAGCACGAGCAGGCGCTCCGCCGTGCGCACGTCGGCGGGCAGGAGTCTGTCGCCGGCACGCGGGATGCGCGACAGCGGTCGCAGGTCGGTGATCACGGGCAGCCGGCCCAGCTCGCCGCTCAATGCTTCGCCGGGGGCATGCGAGTCCATGATCGCCCCGTCCGCGGCTACCACCAGCTGGGCCAGCGGCGTGCGCCAGACCAGCTGTGGCTGCTTCTCCGCAACGGTGACGCGCAGGGTGCCGGGCAGGGTCGTGTCGACCCGAGCATCAGCGACCGCCGGCAACGCCGTCACCCGCTGCCGGATCTCGTCTGTGTCCAGGCCGAGCAGCGACGCACCGCGGTACGAGCCCACGATCTCGTCGAGCGCCACCGTCGACGTGTAGCGGGCGCCGGCGTGCGCCACCGAGCTGATGCGCAGCCACGGCCCATTGACGAGCGTGACGAGGCCCGCCACGGCGGCCGCGAACGCCACCAGCGCCAGCAGCCGCCCGCGCGACGGCAGGCGGCTCCCCAGGCGACGCCGGAGCGGCACGCCGGGGCGCCGCGCGTGCCCCCCGGATCGACGACGGGACCGGGGGCGGCCGCTCATCGGCCATCCTCCGAATCGTCCGGGAGCTGTTCGTCGGCGTCGGTCGGCCCCTCGCGCTCCAGGCCCAGGCGGACGAGCCGATCCACCAGCTGCGCGAAGCCGATCCCCGCCAGTTCGGCCTGCTTGGGAAACATGCTCGTGGCGGTGAAGCCCGGGATCGTGTTCATCTCGCTGATGTAGACCGCGTCCTCGGGGACCAGGAAGTCCACCCGCGCAAAGCCCGCGCAGTCCACCGCGCGATAGGCAGCCAGCGCCAGCTCCTGGACACGTCGCGAGATCACCGGGGAGACGTCGGCGCGCGGCAACACGTCGGCCAGGCCCTCGGTGTACTTGGCGGCGTAGTCGTACCACTCCCCGTGGCTGCGCACCTCTCCAGGCTCGAAGACTTGCGGCTGGTCGTTGCCGAGCACCCCGCATTCCAGCTCGCGGGCGTTGGCGACGTAGGCCTCGACGATCACCTTGCTGTCGTAGCGCAGCGCCTCGGTGATCGCGCCGGGCAGCTCATCAGGCCCGTGCACCACCGACATGCCCAGGCTGCTCCCCAGCCGGGCCGGCTTGACCACCGAGCGCGGGCCGATGCGGGCGGCCACGTTGGCCAGCACGGCGTCGGGCGCATCGGTCCAGTCCGAACGGCGGAACCAGGTGTAGTCGACCACCGGCAGGTCGTGGCCGCGCATGAGGTCCTTGAACACGATCTTGTCCATGGCCAGCGCGCTGGCCAGCACGCCTGCCCCCGTGTACGGGATGCCGGCCAGCTCCAGGAAGCCCTGCAGCGTCCCGTCCTCACCGTATGGCCCGTGCAGGACCAGGAAGGCCACGTCGATGACCTCGGCCAGGGAGCGCAGCGCCGTCCGCGGCGCCAACGCGTCCTCGCTGACCGTGGCCGGCAGCGCCGACGCCTCCTCGGCCAGGTGCGCGGTGTGATCGGCCGGCGTGTCCACGCCCAGCAGCCCCGCCAGGCCGCCGGCCAGCTCGGGAGCCGGACCCGCCGGCAGGTGCCAGTGGCCCTGGCGGTCGATGTAGACCAGGTACGGCTCGTACCGCTCGCGGTCGATGGCGGCCAGCACCGCCTCCGCCGATGCAACGCTCACCTCGTGCTCGGCCGACCGTCCGCCCGCCACGATGCCGATCCGCAGTCGCTTCGTCATGGGGCGCCGCCGTGCTCGCCGGCCGGCCAGTCGCCGACGAACTCGATCTCGTAGGCGAGGCGCACGTCAAACCGCTCCTCCACGGTGGCGCGCACCGCGTCCCCCAGAGCGCGCACGTCGGCGGCCGAGGCGCCGCGGTCGGTGATGATGAAATTGGCGTGGAGCTCGCTGACCTGCGCGGAGCCGATGCGGAATCCTTTCAGCCCCGCCGCGTCGATCAGCCGGCCGGCGTGGTCGCCTGGCGGGTTGCAGAAGACGCTGCCGGCATTCTGGTCGGCCAGCGGCTGCGTGGCCACGCGCTGAGCCTGATGCTCGGCCACCCTGGCCGCGATGCGCTGGGGGTCGCCCGGCCGCAGCTGCATGGCTGTCGCCAGCACGACCTCGTGCGAATGCTTGAAGCGCGACTCGCGGTAGGCGAAGCCGCAATCGGAGGGCGCCAGCCGGCGCGTCTCGTCCGTCGCGGGCTCCCAGGCCTCGACCCACGCGACGACGTCGCGCATCTCGCCGCCGTGGGCGCCGGCATTGGCCCATACCGCGCCGCCGAGCGTGCCGGGGATGCTGATCCCGAACTCGAGGCCCGCCAGGCCGTCCGCCGTGCAGCGCTTCACCAGCATAGCCATGGGCGTGCCGGCGTCCGCGGTCAGCCGCGATCCTGCGACCCCCATGCCCTTGGCGCGGTTGCGGATCACGAGCCCCCTCATCCCCTCATCTGCCACCACCAGATCGCTGCCGTTCCCCAGCACGAACCACGGGATGTTCGCGTCGCGCGCCAGCCGCAGCGCGGCCAGCAGCTGCTCGGCATCACGCGCCTCGGCCAGCCGGTCCGCGGGACCGCCGACCCGCAGCGTGGTCAGTGGAGCCATGGGGACGTCATGGCGCAGCTGGATGCCACGCTCCCCGGCCAGCTCGTCGAGCCTGGCGAGGCCGTCACGGATGGCTGCCCTGGTCTCGCTCACGAGGCCGCTCCCCCGCCGGAGAGCGACGGAAGGGGGCGGCGCTCGCCCATGGCCAGCAGCTCCGCGGCGATCATCGCGGCCGCGTCCGGCCGGCCGAGCGCCCGCCCAGCGGTCGCCAGGCGGCCCCGCTCGTCGTCGTCCCGCAGGCGCCCCACCTCGGCGAGAAGTCGTGGCGCGTCCAGCTCCGCGTCGGGCACCAGCACCGCGGCGCCGCGATCGGCCAGGTACGCGGCATTGGAATGCTGGTGCTCGCCGGCGAACGGATACGGGACCAGAATCGAGGCCACTCCGACGGCGGCCACCTCCGCGCATGTCGATGAGCCCGCTCGACCTACCACGAGGTCGGCGGCCACCAGGGCGTCAGCCATGCGGTCGGTCAGGAACGGAACGGGCTGGTACCGCGGACGCATCGGCTCCGGCAGGCGCTCGCGCGCACCCTGCGCGGCGTCCAGGCCATCCTCGCCGCACAGGTGCAGCACGTTCCAACTGGCCACGAGCTCGCCGAGCGCACCTTCCAGCGCAGCCGTGATGCGGACCACAGCCTGCGAGCCGCCGAACACCAGCAGCAGCCGCTCGTCCTGGGAGACGCCGAACGAGCGGCGCGCCACCTCGCGGTCCACGCCCGAGAACGAGCGAATGGGCGTGCCGGACACGAACGAGCGGCCGGGGAAGGCCG
>DASSEC010000084.1:0-5435 GCA_035696685.1 Candidatus Limnocylindria bacterium
CCCGTTGCTTCGCTGCCACCCTCGCAGCCGCCTCCGGCTGCCGGCTCCGCCAGCGCAGACCGCAGCACATCCCGCGGCCAAATCACCCTGGCCGGCTGTCAGATCGAGCCGAGCAGCTCCCCCGTCTCCTACCGCGGATGGCTGACGCTCGGCGACCTGACGACTGTGTCCGATCCTGCCGATGCTTCCCGACCGATGTTCGCGCTGGTCACGGCCGGCGAAGCGGAATGGCTCGGCTGGCACGGCGATGGGTCGGGCGCGATGTACCCGCACCCGGTCGGTCGCGTGGCGTGCGCCCTCGATCCGTTCGCCGGCACCACCCGGGTCTTCTCCGTGGCCGGCGACTGGCAACCGCCCAGGCTCGTCGATGCCTGCCCTCCGGGCGATGTCCACCGCTACGGCGATCTTCGGGAGATCGGCGGCCCGCGGTTGTTCGCCTTCCTTCCCATCGGTGGGCAGAGCTGGCGCGCCGGCGATCGGTCGCTGGACCTCTACCTGCGGCTCGCCTCGCCGCCCAGGCACATGGCGCGGGTGACCGCCACGGCCCGATCGATCGAGACGGGCGTCACGTTGCCGCTGACTGTCAGCAGAATGGGCGCGTCGCCGGTGACCACGCCGGTGCGGAACCTGTATGTCACGCTCTCCAACGTGGGCTTCCCCGCTGCCGGATGCTGGATCGTCAGCCTGCGCGTGGCTGGCGAGGCAGCCGCCTCGACCCTGCTGCCGGTGTCCGGCCCGGCCTGAGGGTCAGCTGCCGGTCGTGACGGCGTGCCCCGCCCGATCGAACAGGGAGCCGGGCTTCCACCGCACGTCACGGTGCCGCCGGTGCAAGGTGGCCAGCACCTGGTGCTCGACCCCGCGCATCTGCTCCTCCTCGTCCATGTCGCTATGGTCGTGCCCGAGCAGGTGCAGCGTGCCGTGTATGGCGAGCAGGACGATCTCCTCTGGGACGCTCCAGTCGCCAGCGCTCGCCTGCCGCACCGCCTGGTCAACGTCGATGACCACGTCGCCGAGGAGCGTGGCTCCCGGCGGGGAGACGCCATCGTCATCGGCCAGGTGCGAGCGGCGGCCGTCGACCATCCACTCGTGAAGGGGGAAGGCGAGCACATCGGTGGGGCTCCGCTCGCCCATGTGGTCGAAGTTGAGACGCTCCATCTCCGCGTCGCCGCAGAGCGTCAGCTCCACCTCGCACGCCCCACGGCCCAAGGCGGCGGACACCGTCTCGCCGACGGCGGATTCCAGGAGCTCGTTGAGCTGCTCGATGGCGATGGGCTCGATGGCCGACGCCAGCTGGTCGCGCCCGACGTGATCGTGAAACGTGACCTCGCAGCCCATGCGCGCATCGTAGGCGCTGTGGGCGGACGGCTCAAGGTCAGGCGCGTTCGCGCCGCGGTGACTCCATGGGGACGACGTTGTCGGGGTACTTGATCCGGCTGTGGTACATGCCCAGCAGCTGCTGGACGAAGGCTTCCTTGATCTGGCTGATGTTCTTCAGGGTCAGCTCGGCGTCGTCCAGCTGACCGTCCTCGACCCGCGCGTCCACGATGCGGTCGACCATGGCCCGGATGCTCGCCTCGTCCTTGTCGTCGAGGGACCGGACCGATGCTTCCACCCCGTCGGACAGCATCAGGATCGCCGCTTCGCGCGTCTGCGGCTTGGGGCCCGGATAGCGATACAGGTCCTTGGGCACCAGCTCCTCGTTGCCGCCCACCTCCTGCAGCGCCTTGCCGTAGAAGTAGCTCATCACGCTCGTCCCATGGTGCTGCGGGATGTAGCCGATGATCTGGACCGGCAGCCCGTGCTCGTAGCCGAGATCGATCCCGTCGCGAATGTGGCTGCTGATGATCCGGGCGCTGACCTCGGCCGACAGGTCGTCGTGGATGTTGCGCTCGCCGGCCTGGTTCTCGATGAACGCCAACGGGTTCTTCATCTTGCCGATGTCGTGGTAGTAGGCCGCCACGCGCGCCAGCAACGGGTCGGCGCCGATGGTCTCGGCGGCGCGCTCGGCCAGGTTGCCGACCATCACGCTGTGGTGATACGTGCCGGGCGTCTCGAGCAGGAGCCGCCGCAGCAGGCGGGACGAGGGGTTCGCCAGCTCCAGCAGCTGGAACACGGTCATGATCCCGAACAGGTTGCCGATCACCGCGAACGAGCCGACGGCGAGCACCACGGCCAGAGCGGCGTTGACCGATCCCGCGGCCAGGCCCTGCAGCATGCTGGTGACGTCCTTCTGCTCCAGCAGGTTGAACGCCAGCAGCACCACGCTGTTCGTCACCGCCAGCACGATGCCGGCGCGGACGAACGCGTTCAGCCGCTCCGCCCGCACGATGGCGGTCAAGGCCGCCATGCCACCGGCCAGGGTGTAGATCGCCGGTTCGAGGGTGCTCGAGTTCATGACGCCGGCCAGGACGGCCAGGGCCACGGCCATCGCCGCGCCGGCCGCCCCTTCAAGCAGGATGCCGGTCAGCAGGACGGTGGCCGCCGTGGGGACCACGTACGCCCACAACGTCCGGTCGGCTGCCACGCGCACCGCGATGGCGCTGCCCACCAGGGCCAGTCCGAACAGCAGCAGCGAGCGATTGCGGAACCAGATCGTGGGCTCGAAGCGCCACAGGAAGCCCACGAGCATCGCCGACAGCAGCAGCGCCACCAGCGCGTTGCCGCCCAGCGTGGCCGCCTGCAGGCGCGGGGCGGTGAGGCCGATCTGCTCCAGGATCTCGAGGAGCTGGGGGGTGATCGGGTCGCCGCGGCGCACGATCGTCTGGTTCGCGGTGACGGCCACGTACTGCGGTGGCACGGCGGCCTTGGCGGCTTGCCGCGCGGCTTCCGTCTCGCTCTCCGAAGGCTGGTAGTTGGCCGCCACGTAGTCCTCGGCGATGTCGCCGGCCAGGTCGCGATCCGGGGCGCTGAGCTCGTTGGTGATGTTGTTGCGCACCTGCTCGCGCGCATCCGTCAGCTTGTCGGAGTCGATACGGGTGGCCTGCACGTCCTGCAGGACTGCCGCGCCGGCGTCGCCGATTCGCTGCCATGCAGCGAGTGACGTGTTCTGCAGCCGCTGGATCTGCTCCTCGGTCAGCTGCGGGGCGGCCAGCTTCAGCTCGGATAGCACCTCCGCGTCGGACAGCTCGCCACTGTCGCGGCGTTGGAGCGTCCGCGTGATGCCGCCCACCACCGCGTCGTAGGCGGTCAGCTGCTGCTGGCGGATGTCGGCCATCGGCGCGATGGCCACGTACTTGGTCTCCACCGCGTCGGCCGCTTCCTGGCGGGCGGCGGTCGTGCGCAACTCCGAGATGAAGCTCATGCCGGTGGGCGCGATGATGTCGGCCTGGGCGACGTCGCCGACCTTGTAGTTCAGCTCGCCGCCGGCGATCCGGAAGGTCATGATCGCCCACAGCACGAGCGCCAGTAGGCCGCCGACGATCACAGCACGCGCCCACAGCCCGCGGCCGTGCCCGCGCTCGGTGTCCGCCAGCGTGCGTGGAATGAACACCTGGCTCAGCCGCCCAGCGTTGCCCGCACCAGGTCGGCCACAGCCCGGCCATCGGCGCGGCCCTTGGTCTGCGGCGTGACCCTGCCCATCACCCGGCCCATATCCGCGGGCGATGATGCGCCGGTCTCGGCGACCGCGGCGGCCACGATCTGCGCCAGCTCGTCCGCGGAGAGCTGCTGCGGCAGGAACTCGGCGATGATCGCCGACTCCTCCTCCTCGACCTGGACCATCGCATCGCGCCCAGCGGCCTTGAAGTGCTCGATGGACTCGCGACGCAGCTTCATCTGCTTCGACAGGACGTCCACCACGTCCTCGTCGGTGAGGTCGCGACCGAGCTCGATGCGGCGGTTCTGGAACGCGGCCATCGCCATGCGGAGCGTGCCTACGCGACGGATGTCGCGCGCGAGCATGGCCTCACGCATGGCGGACTCGATCCGCTGCTGGAGGGTCATCGGCTGGGAGTGGTGGCGGACGCCATCGGTCTCGTCATCGGCTCTGGTGAGGAACCGTTCGACCGGGGTCCGCCGAGGGAGTGCGTCTGGCGACTATGCGCGGGTAGCCTTGCGCTTCTTGGCTTCCTTGCGCTTCCGCTTCACGCTGGGCTTCTCATAGTGCTCGCGGCGTCGCGCCTCAGCCAGGATCCCGGATTGCTGGATCTTCTTGTTGAAGCGGCGCAGCGCGCTCTCGAACGTCTCGTTCTCGCCCACGCGGACCTCTGCCAAACGTCTCGCCTCCTTTCCTGCCGAAGTTGCGCCGTGGGGAATGGACCGATGCGGTCCGGCGCACAAGCCCGCGGAGTCTATCAGCGAGGGTGCACGTGGTCAACGCGAGCGGTAACCGCCCCAGGCGTCCCTTCAGCCGGGCGGCCAGGCCATGGGTCGGCCGGCCAGCAGGTGGAAATGGAGGTGGAACACGCTCTGCCCGGCATCGGAACCCACGTTGGTCACGATGCGATAGCCGTTGACCCCGGCCGCGGCCGCAACCGTGCGCAGCGCGCCGAACAGGGCGGCCAGCAGGTCGCCGTCGCCGTCGGTGAGCTCGGCGGCAGACGGGATGTGGCGGCGCGAGATTGCCAGCAGGTGTGTCGGGGCGCGGGGATTGACGTCGCGGAAGACCACCACGCGGTCGTCGGCATGCACGATGTCCGAGGGGATCTCGCCGGCGGCGATCCGGCAGAAGAGGCAATCGGGCTCGTAGTCGGCCATGGCCAGCAGCCTAGGCGAAGTCGCCGCTGCGCGACAAGACGACGGCGGCGGCGGCCACGGCCACCGTCTCCGAGCGCAGGATGCGCGGCCCCAGGCCAGCGATGATCAGGCCGGCGCGCTCGGCGGCAAGCACCTCGTCGGGCGTGAAGCCACCCTCCGGGCCGATGACCAGGCTCCGGGGCGGCTCCAGGACGGACAGCCGCTCCCCGTGGTGGCGCTCGTAGAGCAGGACCGATCCGTCCGCCAGCGCGTCCGTCAGCGGCAGCGGGCCGATGACTGGCGGGACGATGCCGCGCTCGGACTGCTCCGCGGCCTCGCGGGCCACCGACGCCAGCCGCTCCAGCTTCCGCGGGGAGAGGTCACGGGCCACGCAGCGTTCCGAGACGACCAGCCGGAACTCGGCAATCCCGACCTCGGTCCCGTGCCGGATCACCGGCTCCAGGTGATCCCCGCGCAGCAGCGCCTGCCATACCGTGAGCCGATGCCGCGGCTCCCCGCCGGCCGGCCCGCGCGACTCAACGTTGCACTTCCCGCCGCTCAGCACGACTGCGGCCTGGTTGCCCAGCCCGTCGAGCAGCACCAGCCGGTCGTCGTCGCGCAGCCGCAGGACCCGGGACACCTGTCGGGCGATCTCCGCCGGGAGCGGGAAGTGGTCACCGGCCATCGCCTCCGGCGCCACGAAGAAGCGATGCAGCGTCACGCGCGACGCATCCGCAGTGAGACCCACTCCCCGTCGTCCA
>DASSEC010000085.1:0-2495 GCA_035696685.1 Candidatus Limnocylindria bacterium
TGGCCTCCGACAGTCGCAACCCCAGCGGGGCCAGGACCGAGGCGACCTCCTCCCATAACGCCTCCGCGTGCGCTTGGGAACCGTTCACCATTATCACAAAATCGTCCGCGTAGCGGACGATTCGGTAAGTGGCTCCGCCGCGTTTGCGGTGAGTGAATCGCCGCATGTCCGTGCCGTGGGAATCCCACTTGGCGCAGAAATGCTCGTCCAACACCGACAGCGCGATGTTGGCCAGCAACGGCGAGGCCACGCCTCCAACACACTGGGCAACTTCGAGTTCGATGTCACGCTGAGCTACCGCCGGCTGGAACGGCCCCGGCGCGCCACGGCCAATGAGTGACATGCCGAGTAGTATTTTTCTGTCATGCATGGTGGCCGTGCCCACGCTGGGGAGTACGCCCGGCGGGTCAACGCGGCCGCCGAGCTGCTCGCGTCCGGGGTGCCGGTGGTCGAGGCCGTACGGGAGCTGGTGGCGCGGTTCGGCTGCTCCGCGCGGCAGGCGCGCCGGTACGTCGAGCGTGCCGCGCAGGACGGGCCGACGCCGGTCCCGGAGGCCACGACGGTGTTCACCGTGCGGCTGCCGGCCGCGCTGGCGGCCCGGGTGCGGGAGCGGGCTCGGGAGTCGGGGAGCACGATCTCCGCCCTGGTCGCGCAGGCGCTGACCGAGTTCTTGGCGCGGGGCCACCGCGGCCCCAGGCGCCGGTGAACGACCGGGCGGTCGAGACGGAGTCTGTGTTCGACCGCCACGCGGCCACGGATTTGTCGGTGGCCTACGCCATTCTCGTGCCACAACGGCGGGCCCGAATCGCTCGGGCCGGTCAGGAAGGACGACCGCAGCATGACCAGCGCGGCGATCTACGCCCGGGTGTCGTCGGCCCGGCAGAAGAAGGACGAGACGATCGCGTCGCAGACCGCGGCGCTACGCGCGCACGCCGAGCAGCTGGGGCTTGACGTGCCCGACGACTGGGTGTTCGAAGACGAGGGCCACTCCGGCGCCACCCTGGTGCGGCCCGCGCTGGAGCGGCTGCGCGACCTGATCGCCGGGGTCGGCATCGACGTGGTGCTGTGCTACTCGCCGGACCGGCTGGCCCGCAAGTTCGCCTACCAAGCCCTGCTGATCGAGGAGTTCACCCGGGCGGGCACCCGGGTGGAGTTCATCAAGGGCCCGCGCGGCGACACACCGGAAGATCAGCTGTTGGTGCAGTTCCAGGGCATGTTCGCCGAGTACGAGAAGGCGCAGATCATGGAACGGTACCGGCGCGGCAAGACCCACCGCGCCAAGACCGGGTCGATCAACGTGCTGTCCGGTGCCCCGTTCGGCTACCGCTACGTCGCCAAGAACATCCACACCGGCGCCGCCTACGAGATCATCGAGCACGAGGCCGCGCTGGTCGGCGAGTTGTTCCGCCGCTACGTCGACGACGGCGCCTCGATCGCCGAGCTGGCCCGCTGGCTGACCGACTCCGGCGTGCCCACCCGCACCGGCAAGCACCGCTGGGACCGCAGCGTGGTCTGGGGCATGCTGCGCAACCCCGCCTACGCCGGCCGCGCGGTGTTCGGCAAGACGATGATCGTGCACGAATCCCCGAACCTGAACCGGGTCGCCCGGCTGCAGGGCCGCGCCACCCCCCGCGCGGCCAAGACTGTCGACCGGCCCCACGCCGAGGGGACCGAGATCCCGGTGCCGGCCGTCGTGTCGGAGGAGACGTTCGCCCGGGTCGCCCAGCGCCTGGCCGACAACAAGCGCTTCGCCTCCCGCAACAGCCCCAACCCCTCCCTGCTGCAGGGCATCGCCGCCTGCGCGGCCTGCGGCTACGGCTACTACCGCACCACCACCCGCACCACCAACAAGAAGATCCACTACTACCGCTGCCTGGGCAGCGACAACTACCGCTACGAAGCCGGCCGGGTCTGCGCCAACAAGCCCGTCCGCGCCGACTACCTCGACACCGTGGTCTGGGACCACATCACCGGGCTGCTCGCCGAGCCCCGGCTGATCCACGCCGAGATCGACAAGCGTCTCGAGGGCGCCCGCGCCGCCGATCCCGTCACGCGGCAACGCACACAACTGGAGAACGCGCTGGGCACCGCCGCCAACGGCATCGCCCGCATGATCGAAGCGTTCGGAGAGCAACTGATCACCATCGACGAGCTGCGCGCCCGCATGCCCGACCTGCGCGCCCGAGAGGCCAACCTGCGCAACCAGATCCAAGCGCTGGATGCCCAGCTCGCCGACCGCGAGGCCTACCTCGCCCTCGCCGCCGACCTGCAAGGCTTCCTCACCCAGCTGCACGCCAGGGCCGAGACCTCCACCCTCGACGAACGCCGCCGCGTGCTCAAGCTGCTCATCAAGGACGTCCTCATCGGACCCGAGAAGATCACCATCCGGCACCGCATCCCGCTGCGCGAACGCGTCAGCAGCGACACTCAACACACCGGCAACACCGACACGGAGGGTGAACATCCTGAACATTGCCCAGTGCGTTGGGGGCGTA
>DASSEC010000086.1:0-17440 GCA_035696685.1 Candidatus Limnocylindria bacterium
CGCCCATCGGCTCGCAAGATCAAGCGCGACTCCGGCCTGCAGGTGGAGCTGGTGCCGAACCCGGACATCGTGGCCGAGGTGGGCGAGATGCCGGACGACATCCGGCCGTTCCTCATCGGCTTCGCCGCCGAGTCGGACGACCTCGAGGCGAATGCCCGCAGCAAGCTGCGCGACAAAGGGTTGGACCTGATCGTGGGCAACACGGTGGGCGGGCCCTTTGACGCCATCGGCTCGGACGACAACAAGGTCACCGTGTTCGGCACCGAGGGCGCCCTCTCCGACTGGCCGATGCTGCCCAAGCGGCAGGTCGCCGAGCGGCTGTGGGACCTGATCGTCGATCGCTACCGACAGGCTCGCCCCGAGCCCAGCGAGCCACCGCCGGCCCGCGGCCGCCGGCGCTGACGTCGTTGCGGGTCGTCGAGAACGCGGCGGACCTGCGCGTCGCCATCCTCGAACGCCGCGTGGCCGGCGATTCGGTGGGCTTCATCCCCACCATGGGCATGCTCCACTCCGGCCAGCTGTCCCTGGTCAAGCGGGCGCGCGACGAGACCGGCTGCGTGGTGGTCAGCTGCTTCGCGAACCCTACCGACTTCGCGACCCTGGACGAGGCCGAGCTCGGACAGCGCGACGTGTCGCGCGAGCTGACGCTGCTCGAGCAGCAGGTCGTCGACATCGTGTTTCGTCCCGACGTGGGCGTCCTGTACCCGCCGGACGACCTGACGCGCGTCAGCGTGGAGGGGTTGACCCGACAGCTGGAAGGCGCCTCTCGGCCCGGCCACCTGGACGGGCTGACGACGATCATGCTGAAGCTGATCAACCTGGTCGGTCCGGCGCGGCTGTACCTCGGCCAGAAGCACGCTCAGCAGGTCGTGATCCTGCGCCGCATGATGCGCGACCTGTTCATGAACGTGGAGCTGGTGGTGTGCCCCACCGTCCGTGAGTCCGACGGCCTGGCCATGTCATCGGCCAATGCCCGACTGTCCGTGGAGGAGCGGCTGGCAGCGACGTGCCTGTACGGGGCGGTGGAGGCCGCACGACGCGCCTACGACGCCGGCGAGCGCTCGGCGGAGGTGCTGCGTGCCCGAATGGAGGAGGTCATCGCCGCTGAGCCGATGGCGCGGCCGGACTACGTCAGCGTGGCGGATGCCCAGACGCTGGCCGAGCTGCAGCGAGTGTCGGGACCGGCGCTGGCCCTGGTCGCCGCCTGGGTGGGGCGGACCCGCCTGACCGACAACATGCCGCTGGCGTGGGACGTCGCCTGAGGTCCATCCGAAAGTACTGGTGACGCCACCCTACTGGTTCGTATGATTCGCCCTGGAACCGCGCCCGGTCCCTGCGGCCTGGTGCGCGGACCCTGGAGGCCGGCGAGTGCCCACGTCCGGCCTCCTTCCTTTTGCCCGAATCAGGTGCCCGTCTCAGGCCTCGGTGCCGGCATCCCGGGCGCGCATCTCGGCCTTGCGAGCCCGCTTGGCGGCCTGGTAGCTCGCCAGCGACTCGGGTGAGTCAACATCGCCCAGGGTCGGATGATGCGGCACGACCGCGTCGAGGCCGGGCAGCTGCAGCCCGTAGCGCTTCGCCAGGATGGCGAGCATCGAGCGCACCTTCATGTCACCGAAGGCGGGCAGCGCCATGAGGCGCCGCTGCAGGTCCTCCCCGTCGCGCGCCTCGGTCCAGACCCGGGATGCGTCGCCGTCGTAGGTATCGGCGATGAAGGCGCACAGTGCCTGGACCCGGCGTGCCATGGCGGCCGGAAAGCGGTGAAGGGCGGGCCGCTGCCGAAACGCATCGGCCAGCGCACCCGGATCCGTCGCGGCGATGCGCCGCGCGTCCAGGTGGCCCAGCCGTCGCTGCAGCTCGAGCGGACCGGAGAACGCCTTCTGCACGGGAACCTGCTGGTCCAGCGCAAAGCCGATCAGCAATGCCAGCGGGTTGACGGCGATCAGGCGGTCAGCGGCATCGTCGCCGGTGTAGTGGAGCTTGTCGGGAGCGGCGAGGGTGACGGTCATGCGCCGCATGGTACGCCGCGGCTGCCCGAGTGGCTCAGAGGCGCGCCAGCAGCGCGTCCGGCGTAAGCGCACCTCCGACCAGGTCGATGATGGTGGCGATCTTGTCGGTGTCGGTGGGGTGCGTCTTGACCAGGATGTCGTGCACGTCCTGCGCGGTCCGATAGGTGTCCGTCTCGACCAGGTAGGTGAAGAGGCCGGCCTCGCGCAGCTGCTCGAGCTTCGGTGACGGCGGACGGAAGCCACCGGTCAGCACCAGGCCGGTGACGAGGGGGTGGCCGCGCTGCTGACCGGAACGGAACGCCTCCAGGGTCACGTCGACCAGGTCATCGCGGTCGCCCGGCGTGATGACCAGGGTCCGGTCGCGCAGGTATGGCACGGCGTGGTCCGCCCGCATGGCCCCGATGGCCACGCCGCCGATCACCGCGCCGGCCGTCGCCTCGCCCGCCAGCAGCTCGCCGTGCAGGTGCGTGACGATCAGCTCCAGCGAGGGATTGGCCAGCAGCTCGCTGAACGGGATGCAGCCGATCAGCTCGATGCCGTGCTGCGCCAGGCCGCGCCGCAGGACCTCGGGCAGATCCGGGTTCGCGTCGACGTTCACCTTGTTGACCACTGCCCCCGCGACCCGGACGCCATGCCGCTCGAACAGGGCGTTGTTGAGCACGATCTCGTCGATCGGCCGCCCCACCCCGCCCTCGCTCACGATGAGCACCGGGGCCTCCAGCATCGCCGCCACGGTGGCGTTCGACAGGCCGATGACGGCGCCCACGCCCGCGTGACCGGTTCCCTCGATGAGCACTACGTCCTTGTTGCGGGCGACCGCTTCATCGGCATCGGTCACGGCCGAGGCCAGGTCATCCGTCACGCGGCCCATCACGAAGTCAGTGGTGAAGTGGCGCGGCAGGGTGACGGGGCTCATGTCGTTCAGGGCATCGGGCAGGTCGAACACCTCTTTCATGAGCACGGCGTCCTCGTCGGCCCGGGTGCCGTCGACCACCAGGTAGCGCTGGCCGACCGGCTTGAGGAAGCCGAGCCGATGGCCCTCTGCCACGAACCCAGCCGCCAGGCCCAGCGAGACGGTGGTCTTGCCACGGTTCTGCCCCGTTGCGGCCAGGAAGATGCGGTGCGGGCCGCTCACCGCCCGCTCACTCGCGGGCCTTCGACCGCCGTTCGATGCGCTCGACGCCCTCGCGCAGCCGCTGCACGAGGTCTGGATCGAGCATGTCCGGGTCCAGGTGCTCACCCAGGCGATCCATCATGTCGGCCGCGATGGCCAGCAGGATGTCCGCGTCGGCAATGAAGAACTGCGGCTCGTTGTTGTAACGCACCAGCGTCAGGCGTCCCTGCAGCGTGGTGCCGCCCTCACCGTGGCTCACCTGCGTCCCGAAGTTGTGCCCCTGGATGCCGTCCGGGTTGTTCAGGAAGTTCAGCGCGTTGTCGATGGCCAGCCCGAATCGGGCCCGCCAGCTGACCACCCGCTCGTGGACTTCTGGCGGCAGGCCGATGTCCCCCACCTCCTCGAACACCTCGCGGGTCACGGTCAGCAACCCCACCAGCGTCGAGCCGGCACGGTTGCCGAGCATGACCTGGAGCGAGCGCTCCAGGGTGAAGACGTCCGAGTCGAAGCGCGGCGAGGTGGTCACCTCCGCCAGCAGGTCCTCCACGTTGTCCAGCGCGCCCGGCTCGTTGAGCGCGTTGGCCAGGTTCAGGATCTCCTCGCGGAAGAGGAACCGCTCCTCGTGGTCGAGCATGGGCCTAAGGGTAGAGCCCCCGCAGCGTGGTGGCCTCCGCGACCCGCGCCACGGCGACCATGTAGGCGGCGGTGCGCATGTCGACCTCGTGCCGGTGGCTCATGGCGTGGACCGCCTCGAAGGCCCGATCCATGATCTCCTTGAGGCTCTCGTTGATCCGCTGCTCGGTCCAGAAGAACGACTGCATGTCCTGGACCCACTCGAAGTAGCTCACCGTGACCCCGCCGGCATTGCACAGGATGTCCGGGATCAGGAAGATGCCGCGCTCGTACAGGATCGCGTCGGCCTCGGGCGTGGTCGGCCCGTTGGCGGCCTCGGCCACGATCTTGGCCTGGATGCGATCCGCGTTGCGGTCGGTGATCTGGTTCTCGAGGGCGGCCGGCACCAGGATGTCGCAGGGCAGCTCGAGCAGGGCCGTGTTGCTGATCTCCTCGGAGCCCGGGAAGCCCACCACCGTGCCGTGCTCGCGCTTCCACGCGCTGACCTTGGCCGGATCGAGGCCGTCCGGGTTGTGGATGCCGCCCGAGCTGTCACTCACCGCGATGATCACCGAGCCCTCGGCGGAGAGCAGATCGGCCGCAATGGAGCCCGCATTGCCGTAGCCCTGGATCGCCACCGTCGCGCCGCGCAGCGGCAGGTCGCGGGTCTTGCTCGCCTGCAGCAGGGTGAAGACGGCACCGCGGGCGGTCGCCTCGTTGCGACCGAGCGAGCCGCCAATGGCGATGGGCTTGCCGGTCACGACCCCGCTGATCGTGTAGCCATGGTGCATGGAGAAGGTGTCCATGATCCAGGCCATGGTCTGGGCATTGGTGTTGACGTCGGGTGCCGGAATGTCGCGGTCGGGCCCGATGAGCGGGCTGATCTCCGTCGCGAAGCGGCGGGTCAGGCCCTCCAGCTCCCGCATCGACAGCTGCTTGGGGTCCACGATGACCCCGCCCTTGCCGCCGCCGTACGGGATGTTGACCACGGCGCATTTCCAGGTCATCCACATCGCCAGCGCGCGGACCTCGTCCAGCGTCACGTCCTGGTGGTAGCGGATGCCGCCCTTGGCCGGGCCGCGGCTGAGGTTGTGCTGGACCCGATAGCCGGTGAAGACCTCCACGTGCCCGTCGTCCATGGTGACGGGGAAGTTGACGGTCAGCTCCCGCTTCGGGACGCGCAGGACCTTGCGCAGGCCGGGGTCGAGATCGAGCTGGTCGGCTGCGTGATCGAACTGCGACTGGGCGACGCCCCAGATGTTCGGGGCGTCGGCGACCGGATTCGTGCTAGCCATCGGCTGGTGGATGCCTCCAGAACTGAGCGAGCGCCGGCGCCTTCGATCAAGTCACGGATCGATAGCAGGCCCGCGCACGAGCCGAGGGCGATTATAGGGAGCGCCACCTTCCCGTCGACAGGGCCAGGTGGCCCGGCCCGAGTGTCCCATTCGGCGGGTGGGACCTAGACCGTCTCCACGGCCATGGCCACGGCTCCGCCCCCGCCGAGACAGAGGGTGGCGAGGCCCCTGCCGCCGCCCCGGCGCCGCAGCTCGTACAGCAGCGTGGTCAGCACGCGCGCACCCGATGCGCCGATGGGGTGACCCAGCGCGATCGCGCCACCGTTGACGTTGACCCGATCCCAGTCGAAGCCCAGCTCGTTGCCGTCGGCCAGCACCTGGGCGGCGAACGCTTCGTTGATCTCGATCAGGTCGAAGTCATCCAGCGTCCCGCCGACCCGCTCGATCAGCCGCCGCACGCCGTGGATCGGCGCCTCGAACAGCCACTCGGGAGCGACGTCCGCCTGGGCGTAGCCGGTGATCCTGGCGATCGGCTTCAGGCCATCCGCGTCCACTACCTCCTCGGAGCCGATGACCACGGCCGCGGCCCCGTCAGTGATGCCGGGCGCATTGCCCGCCGTGACGGTGCCGCCGTCGGGCTTGAACGCGGGCTTGAGCTTGGCGAGAGCCTCGAGCGAGGTATCGGCCCGGGGGTTCTCGTCGGTGTCGACGGTGATCGGGCCCTTCTTGCTTTCAACCGTCACCGGCACGATCTCCTCGCGGAACCGCCCGTCCTCCATGGCCGCCAGCGCGCGCTGATGGGAGCGCAGGGCGAACTCGTCCTGGGCCTGGCGCGTCACGTCGTGCTTGTCGGCCACGCGCTCCGCGTGCATGCCCATGTGCACGTCGCAGGTCGCGCACCAGAGGCCGTCGTGGACCGTGCTGTCCACCACGGTCTGGTTGCCAAGGCGATAGCCGGCCCGCGCGCCGGGGAGCAGGTACGGGCCGAGGTTCATGTTCTCCATGCCGCCGGCCACGATGGCCCGCGCGTCGCCGGCGCGGATGGAGGCCGCGCCCAGCATCACCGCCTTCATGCCGGAGCCGCACACCTTGTTGATGGTGGTGGCGCTCACGCCCTCGGGCAGCCCGGCCTTCAATGCGGCCTGGCGGGCCGGGGCCTGGCCGGCGCCGGCCTGGATGACCTGGCCCATGATCGCCTCGTCGATGCGCTCGGGCGCAATGCCTGCTCGTTCGACCGCGGCGCGGATGGCGGTGGCGCCCAGGTCAGTGGCCGGAACCGTGGAGAGGCCGCCGCCGAACTTGCCGATGGGCGTGCGGGCGGCGGACAGGATGAAAACGTCGCTCATGCAGTGATAGTACGCCGCCTAGTCGCCCGACTCCTCCGCGTCGAAGAGGTGGGCGACCTTACCGGTCCACTTCTGCTTCACGACCCGCAGCTTGACCTTCAGCGATGGGGTCAGTTCCCCCTCCTCTTCGGTCAGCAGGCGCGGCAGCAGCGCGATCCGGCGCGGGCGCTCGTAGATGGCGAAGCCGTCGAGCTTGGCCCGCACCTCGGACTGGATGAGCTTCACGACATCCGGCTCATCGACCAGCTGCTCGGGCGGCATCTCCGCCAGCCCGTTGCCGGCGGCCCAGCGCCCCACCTCCTCGAAGTCGGGAGCGATGAGGACCCCGGTGTACGGCTGCTCGTCGCCGAGGACCACGGCCTGGGCGATGTACTTGCTGGTGAGAAGCGCGATCTCCATGGGCGCCGGCGCCACGTTCTTCCCGTTGGCGAGCACGATGATGTTCTTCAGGCGGTCGGTGATGATGATCCGGCCGTCCGGGTCCAGCTCCCCGATGTCGCCGGTGTGGAACCAGCCATCAGCATCGATGACTGCCGCGGTCTCCTCCGGCTGGTTCAGGTAGCCCTGCATGATCTGGGGGCCGCGGGCCAGGATCTCGCCGGTCTCCGGGTCAATGCGCACCTGCGTCTCCGCCACCGGCTTGCCGACCGTGCCGAACTTGAAGTCATCGGGCCGATTGAGCGACAGCAACGGAGCCGTCTCGGTCAGGCCGTACCCCTCCAGGATCAGCATGCCCATGGCATAGAAGAACTCGCCGATCTCCCGTGACAGCGGTGCGCCGCCGGACACGAAGTAGCGGACCCGTCCACCGGTGCGCGCGCGGATCTTGTGGAAGACGAGCCGATCGGCCACCTTCAGCTGGGCACGCAGCCAGAACGAGTCGGCCGCGCCGTCGAGGTGGTTCTGGTAGTGCTGGCGGCCCAGGCCGGTGGCCCAGTGGAAGATCCGCTGGCGCAGCCCCGGCCCGGATTCCACCGTGGAGACGACCCGCGCGTACAGCCGCTCGTACAGCCGCGGGACCGCAACCATCACGGTTGGGCGCGTCTCGGCCATGTTCGCCGCCAGCCGTTCGATGGCCGGCTCGGCATAGGCGATGGTGCAGCCGCGACCCAGCGGCACGACCTGGCCGGCCGCGCGCTCGGTCATGTGCGACAGCGGCAAGAAGCTGAGGAACAGGTCACTCTCGTTGAAGTCGACCGCCTGGATGGCCGCCTCGAAGTTGTGGATGATGTTGCCGTGGGTCAGCACCACGCCCTTGGGGTTGGCCGTGGTCCCGGAGGTGTGGACGATGGTGGCGACCTTGTCTCGCCGAAACTCGGACCAGCGCTCCTGCCACTCGCGCAGCTCGCCGCCATCGGCGGCCGACAGGTCGAAGATGTCGTCGAAGCTCACCGCCATGGGCGGCAGCTTGCCCTTGTCGTCGATCACCACCACGTGCTCGAGGGTCGGGCACTCGGCGCGGATCTTCTCGATCTTGGCGTACTGCTGCAGGTTCTCCACGAAGATCAGGCGCGCGCCGACGTTGTTGATCACGTACGCCGCCTGGCCCGGCTCCGAGGAGGGGTAGATCGGGCAGGTGACCGCTCCCAGCGACATGGCCGCGAGATCCGCTGTCAGCCAGGCCGGCCGCGTCCGGGACATGATCGCGACCCGGTCGCCGTCGTTGATGCCCAGGTGCTTGAGCCCCATGGCCACTTCGGTGATCCAGCGCCAGGTCTCGATGTAGGTGGTGCTCCGCCACTGCGCCGCCTCGTCCTCACCCTCGGGGCCGCCGCCCATCTGGCGCCGCGTGCGCGGCAGCTTCCAGCGCAGCGCCTCCTTGTCCGGGGTGCGCTCGACCGTCCGATGCACCAGGTCGACCAGCGAGTTCGCACGAAGCTCCTGGGGAATGGTCAGCGGCTCGACCTGGGTCTCCGTCGGGCGCGGCCGGATATCGGCCGGGGCGGTGGTCGACATTCGGATGGGCCTCCGTGTTTCGTTCGCGAGCTGGTATGAGCCGATGATCGTCAGCCGGACTGCGGCCTGACCGCGGCGAGCGCCCGGGTCAGCCGGCGCGTCGCACCTCCTCGATCAGCTGCTGGGCCACGATGAGCCGATGGATCTGGTTGGTGCCTTCATAGATCTGCGCCCCCTTGGCGTCCCGCATGAAGCGCTCGACCGGGTTGTCGCGGCTGTAGCCCGCTCCGCCATAGATCTGCACCGCGTCGGTCGCCACGCGCATGGCGGTGTCCGAGGCGAACAGCTTGGCCATGCTGCTTGCCGAGTTGATGGGCTGCCCCGCGTCGCGCAGGCGGGCTGCGCGCCAGGTCAGCAGCCGCGCCGCGTCCACGGCGGTGGCGGCGTCGGCCAGCATGGCCTGCACCATCTCCTGCTCGGCGATGGGCCGGCCGAACTGGCTGCGCTGCGTCGCGTAGCGAGCGGCATGCTCCAGCGCGGCGCGAGCCACGCCCACACAGGCCGCCGCGATGCTGATCCGCCCCGCACCCAGCGCCGAGAGGGCGACCTTCAGGCCCTTGCCGTCGTCGCCCAGCCGATTGGCGGCCGGGACGCGGGCGCCATCGAAGATCAGCTCGGCGGAGACTGAGTCGCGGATGCCCATCTTCCGCTCGTGGCTGCCGACCCGGAAGCCAGGCGTGCCACGTTCGACGACGAACGCCGTGATCCCGTCGCGGCCCAGCGCCCGATCCAAGGTGGCGAAGGCGACGGTGACGTCCGCATCGGCCCCATTCGTGATCCAGACCTTGGAGCCGTTGAGCACATAGTCATCGCCGTCGCGCTCAGCGCGGAGCGCGATGGCGGAGGCATCGGACCCGGCCTGCGGCTCGGTCAGCGCGAAGGCGCCCAGCTGCTGGCCGGCGGTCATGGGCGGCAGCAGGCGCGACTTCTGCTCGGCGGACCCCGCCGAGTAGATGCACAGCTGCGCCAGGACGTGGACGGAGAGGCTGACGGCCATGCCCATGTCGGCCACGGCCAGCTCCTCGCAGGCCAGGACCCACGGGAAGGTGCCCATCCCGGCGCCGCCGAACTCCTCCGGGTATGGCAAGCCGGTCAGGCCCAGTTCCCCCATTCGGTCGAAGAGGCCACGGTCGTAGCGCTCCTCCTCGTCACGCTGCGCGACCGTGGGCGCCAGCTCCCGCGCGGCGAACTGGGCGGCGGTGTCGCGCACGGCCCGCTCCTCCTCGCTCAGCGCGAACGGGTCGTGGTGGCGAGGAGGTGCGGCAGTGGCCATCTACTCGACCTTGTTGCCCTTCTCGTCGTAGCGGTAGAACCCGCGCCCGGCCTTCCGGCCGAGGTGCCCGGCCGCGACCATCTGGCGCAGCAGTGGGGCGGCCCGGAACTTGGGGTCGCCGATGCCCCGCTGCAGGACGTCCATGACGCCCAGCATCACGTCGTTGCCGATGAAGTCGGACAGCTCCAGCGGGCCCATGGGGTGGTTGAGTCCCAGCTTGGCGCCGGTGTCGATGTCCGCGGCGCTGCCGGTGCCTTCCATCAGGGCAAAGATTGCCTCGTTGATGAAGGGGCCGAGCATCCGGTTCACCAGGAAGCCGGGCATGTCCTTCGACTCGATCACCGTCTTGCCCAGCTCCTCCGCAAACTGCCGCGCGGCGGCGTGCGTGGCGTCGTCCGTCTCCAGGCCCCGGATGATCTCGATCAGGCCCATCACCGGCACCGGCGAGAAGAAGTGCAGGCCAATGAACTGGTTGGGCCGATCGGTGGCCGTGGCCAGGCCGGTGATGCTGATGCTGCTGGTGTTGCTGGCGAAGATCGCGTCCGGGTCGGCCTTCGCGCTGACATCGGTCCAGGTCTGGCGCTTGAGGGGCTCGTCCTCGAACACGGCCTCGACCACGAGCTGGTGCCCGGCCACCGCATCGATGCCCACCGCGCCCGTCACCCTGCCCAGGATCTCGTCGGCGACTGACTGCTCGAGCTTGCCCTTGTCGACCTGCCGTGCCAGGTTGCCCGCGATGCGCTGCCGGCCCTTGTCGGCCAGCTCAGCCGTGCGGTCCGCCAACGTCACTTGCTTCCCGGCCGCCGCGCTGACCTGGGCAATGCCGTGGCCCATCAGGCCGGCGCCGATGACGAAGACCCGGTCGATGCTCATGGGCGGCTAGCCTAGCAGTCCGGCTAATCTGGCGGCCAATGGCCGAAGTCGCTCCTGCCGTCTCCCTGCGCAACATGCGTCCGGAAGAGTTCCCGGCGTTCGTGGCCCATGCGAAGGAGGAGTACGCCCGCGAGATCGCCAGCATGGGTGGCGAATCGGAGGAGTTCGCGCGCCGCAAGTCCGAAGAGGACCACGCGGCCATCCTGCCTCAAGGGCTGGACACGCCGGGCCACTTCATCTTCGTGGTGGAGTCGGGTGGCGAGCGGGTGGGCGTCCTGTGGCTGGCAGAGCGCGAGCACGGCAGCGAGAAGCAGTGCTACATCTACGACGTCGAGATCGACGAGGCGCACCGCGGGAAGGGCTTCGGCCGCGAGGCGATGCAGCTGGCCGAAGGGGAGGCACGCTCGCGCGGCCTGGACCGCATCGCCCTCAACGTCTTCGGCGGCAATGACGTCGCCCGCAACCTCTACCGCTCCCTGGGCTACGTGGAGACATCGGTCCAGATGGCGAAGGACCTCGACTAGCCTCCGTCCTCGCGATCCAGCTGCCGCTCCGCAGCCGTGATGGGATCCAGGTGGCGGTCGGCAACCGCCTGGATGGTGTCGTCCCAGTCGGGATCCGATATCGCGCGGCGCCACGCAAGGTCAGAGAGGGCGCGGCGCAGCTGGTTTCTGGCGCGCGCCCGGGCGTGGTCCGGCTGGCTGGCGGTGGCCCGGTGCCGCTCGATGGCATCGGCCAGCGCTGGGACGCCCTCGGTGGTGGTGGCTGTGGTCACCAGGACCGGGGGCGGTTTGCGCTCGACGCGACCACCGGCCGTCGAGAGCATCGCGCGCAGCTGCCGCGCGGCGCGGTCAGCGCCAGGGCGGTCGCCCTTGTTGACGGCGATCACGTCGGCGATCTCCAGCAGGCCAGCCTTGATGGCCTGGACCTCGTCACCCATGTCGGGGACCTCGACCACGACCGTGGTCTCCGCCAGCCGCGCGATCTCGACCTCGCTCTGGCCCGCTCCGACCGTCTCGATCACGATCGGGTCATAGCCGGCCGCGTCAAGCGCAGCCACCGCCAGCCATGTGGCCGACGCCAGGCCGCCCAGCTCGCCGCGGGAGGCCATCGAGCGCATGAACACCTCGCGATCGGCGGCGTGGTCCATCATCCGGATCCGGTCGCCCATGATCGCGCCGCCGGTGTAGGGCGATGAAGGATCGATGGCCAGGATGCCAACCCGGCGTCCGCGCTTGCGCCACTCGGCGGTGAGCGCGTTCACGAGCGTGGACTTGCCGCTTCCCGGCGGACCGGTGACGCCCACCACGTGCGCCCCTTGGCCGGCACCGAACAGCTCCGGCAGCAGGGCGCGCAGCGACGGGTCGTCGGCTTCGATGCGGGTCAGCAGGCGCGCCAGCGGGCGGCGTTCGCCGGATTGCAGTTCCTGCAGCAGCTCCGCGGCGTCAGCCACGCTGCCGGCGGGCGTGCTCGCGGAAGTAGCGCGCGATCTGCCCGATGCTCGTCCCCGGCCCGAAGATCTCCGCGATCCCGGCCTCCTTGAGCTTGCCGATGTCAGCGTCCGGAATGATCCCACCAGCCGCGATGAGCACGTCGTCCATGCCACGTTCCCGTACCAGCGTCACGGTCCGGGGCAGCAGGGCCATGTGAGCGCCGGACAGGATCGACATGCCGATGACGTCCACGTCTTCCTGCTCGGCGGCGTCGGCGATCATCTCCGGCGTCTGGCGCAGGCCGGTGTAGACGACCTCGAACCCCTCGTCGCGCAGGCCGCGCGCCAGTACCTTGGCGCCCCGGTCGTGGCCATCCAGGCCTGGCTTCGCGATCAGGACGCGGATTGGTGTGGCGCGTTCGTCCGATGTCATCGGCTGCCGATTCTAGCCGTGCACAGAGCTGGCAAGTTCGTCGTTGACCCGGCTTACCCAGCGGGCGGGTCCATCGACGGAGCAGGACGCTCGCCGGCCAGGGACGGTTAGCTCCGCTGAGAGGTCACTCGTTGGCTTGGTAACCGGCAGCCGACATTGGGCTCCGGCGTCGTATCACCCGCGGGCTGGGTGCGCGGCCGGCGAATGGGTCAGCGGTCCAACCCGTCGCCGCGCCTGCTCCGCCGCCTCCGCAAGCGCCGACACCGCAGCCGGGGTGCGCGGCCAGACGTGGGCGATGACGTGCTCCACGCCATGCATCTCGTACCCGGCCAGCGCCTCCGCCACCAGCTCGATATCGCCGCGGATCGCCGATTCGGGCGGCTCCTCCCCGTCCCCGCCGACCAGCAGGTGCGGAAACACGACGAAGATGCCGGCCGTCAGCGTCAGCGTGGCCGGGTCGCGTCCCTCCGCCTCGCACGCGGCCCGCTGCCGCGCGATGCGCTCCGCCAGCTCGGTGGCCTCGGCCGGGATGCCGTACCACGCCGCGTTCCACTGGTCCGCATAGCGCGCGACCAGCCCCATCATGCGCGGCTGCTTGCCGGCGATCAGGATCGGTGGGCCGGCGGGACGTGGCCCGCGCGGCAGGAGCTCAGCGTCGGCGCGATGCCATCGGCCTTCGAACGTGACGTGGCCATCGCGCAGGAGCGGCGCCAGGATCTGCAGCGCCTCCTCGAAGCGCCCGACCCGGTGGTCGAAGGGGTAGTCGAAGGCGTCGAACTCCGGTTGGTGCCAGCCGCAGCCGACACCCAGGACAAGCCGCCCGTCGCTGACCGTGTCCAGCGCGGCAGCCATCTTCGCGGTCAGCGCGGGGTTGCGGAACGGCAGGGCCAGCACCAGCGGCCCGATCTGCACTCGCCGGGTCACTGCCGCCACCGCGGTCAGCAGCGTCCAGCATTCGTGGATGCCGTAGGTCTGCCCGTCCTCGCGAAAGACGAGGTGGTCGGCGCCCCACACCGAGTCCAGCTCGCCGTCATCGGCGGCAACGGCCATGTCGCGCAGCTCCGGCCACGACAGCGGCCGGCCCAGGGCGTCGTTGTGGCCCATGGGCAGCATGAGCCCGACCTTCATGCGCCGATGTCTCCCACCAGCGCATCGATCCGAGCGGCCATGTCCAGGTCGCGCCGGGTCAGCCCGCCGGACGCCTTACTGGTGAGGCGGAACGTGACCCGCCGCCACACGATCTCGATGTCGGGATGATGATCGGCGGCCTCGGCGGCATCGGCCACGCGGTCGACCAGGTCGATCGCGGCGCGGAATGACGGGCAGCGGACCGTGCGAACCAGCCAGTCGCCCTCGCGGCTCCATGCAGGCAGGCCCGCCAGTCCTGCGTCGAGCGCTGCCGGCTCAAGGAGCGGGGCGTAGGGCATCGGCTCAACGACAGCCGCTACGGAACGGCGCTGGCCGGGCGGCCGATGAGGGTGAGGAACTCGGCGCGTGTCCGCGCGTCGCGACGGAACGTGCCGAGCATCGAGCTGGTGACCATGGTGGCCTGCTGCTTCTTCACTCCGCGCATGAGCGTGCACAGGTGCGTTGCCTCCACCACGCAGGCCACGCCCTTGGGATCGAGCCGATCCATCAGCAGATGCGCCACCTGCTGGGTCAGCCGCTCCTGGACCTGCAGCCGATGCGCGTACAGGTCGACGATGCGCGGGATCTTCGACAGTCCCACCACCTTGCCGCGCGGCAGGTAGCCGACGTGCGCATGGCCGTAGAACGGGAGCAGATGGTGCTCGCACAGCGAGTAGAACTCGATGTCCCGCACCACGACCATCTCGTCGTACTCGACCTCGAAGCAGGCGTTGTTGATCACCGCGTCGGGATCGGCCCGATAGCCGTCCGTCAGCTCGGCGTACATCCGTCGCACGCGGGCCGGCGTGCCAACCAGGCCCTCGCGGTCCACGTCCTCGCCCAGCTCGTCGATCAGTGTCCGTACAGCCGCCTCGAGCTCCGCCCCGAGCTCCGGAGTCGCCTGCTCGGCCTGCTGATGGGCATCGTCCATGACCGGCATCCTATCAGCCGATGCCCCGAATGAGCCCCTAGGCGGCTGATCCGCTCGACGCTACTATCAGTGCTCACAGCCGTTTCCTGCGTGCACCGCTGCCATGATTGCGCACCCCATCAAGGACCGATCCAGCCGCTTCGGCCTCCGCGGAATGTCGCCGTTCGGAGGTGACCGCGTTGCGAGCGCGCTGGCCCGCAGGCTTGACGACCGCCATCACTACTTCCGCCACGTGGCGCCCCCGGGCGCGCAGCCGATCGACGCGGTGGTGGTCGGTCCCGGCGGGGCGTGGACGCTGCAGCGCGCCACCGGCCCCGGACGCTTCCGCAAGCGAAACGGGCACTGGTACGCCTGGAACCGCTCCACCGACTCGTGGATGCCGTGGGACGCGCAGCCGGTGCACGAGGCGCGGCTGGCCGGCCATCGGCTCGAGCTCTACCTCGAGCGCGCCGCGCTGCCGGTCACCGTGGAGGCCTGCCTGCTCACCGATCCGGGAACCGAGGTGAGCTGGGAGCGCGACCAGCAGCCGGGAGTCAGCGTCGAGAGCGATCTCGAGCGGCTGGCGACCCGCATGGAGCGGAACGAGGTCCTGACGCCGGCGCAGATCGACCGTATCGTGGCGCTGCTCGATCCGCGGCAGCCGATGCCGCGCCTGGCGACTTCAACCCCGCAGGGCTGATCCCCCGGCACCTCGGCGGGCGCCATTGCGCCGCGAGCAGCCGCGCGCTTCCTATGATCAGCGCGAGATGACCGCTTCCGAGCGCGCGCCGACCGTTGCCGGCCTGGTCATGACCGGCAATGCCGCGCTGGCCGCGCTGGTGGCCGGCCTGGTTGCGGCCGCCCTGGTCGCCGCCTGGCTCGTCCCCGCGCTGGCCGTGTTGGTCGTCTGGCCGTTCCTCTTCCTTATCCCGGGCTGGATGCTCATCGCCTGGCTGCGGCCGCGGATCGCGGCCACTGGCCGGCTGGGGCTGGCGGTCGTGCTATCCGTGGCGATCTCGGCGCACCTGGTGTACTGGGTCTCCATCCTGGCCGGCGGCTACGACCGCGCGGTGGTCTTCGGCGTCACGGCCCTGCTGGCGATGCCGCTGGTCGCGGTGGCGTGGCGGTCCGCGGCAACAAGATTCGCCGACGAGGCACGTGCGGCCCGGCAGGCTCTGCGCCGCAACACCGTGCCGGTCGCGGTCGCCGCGGCGTCCGCCGCGTTCGTGGGCCTGGTGCTCGACAGCGGCCTCTGGCATGCGACGCCCGGTGGGGTGACTGCCGGCGGCTCGAACTGGAGCGACCTCGGGGTGCACCTCTCGATCGCGCAGTCGCTCAATGCCGGCAACTTCCCGCCGCAGGTCCCGTATTTCGCGGGCGCACCGCTCGTGTACCACTGGTTCGGCGACTTCCACGCAGCGATCGCGGCCGCGGCGGCGGGCATCTTCGCCATCCCGGCCTTCGTCGTGTCATCCGCCATCCTCACCGGCGCGCTGGCGCTGCTGGTCCACGGGCTGGCCCGCGCCCTGCTGCCCGGACCCGGCGCGCGCCGCGTCGCGATGGTGGCCGCGCTGCTGGTGATCTTCGGCGGCGGCCTGGGCTGGATCCGCTTCGTGGCAGACGTGGCCACTGGCGTTGGCGATCCCGTCACCCTGATCACCCACAACTCGTACGACAACTCCTGGTACGACGCGGCCGGCCACGCGGAGCCGATGTGGCCGTTCTTCCGGATCCCTTCGGTGATGGGCACAGGGCTGCTCGTCCATCGCGCGACGACCGTGGGGCTGCCGATCCTGGTGGGCGCCGTGCTGCTCCTGGTGGCGGGGCTGCCGACCGCGCGTCAACGGGCGCGCGGCTGGCGCGATCGCCCGCTGCTGATTGCCGCGGCCGGCCTGCTCGGGGCGCTGCTGGCACCGTTCCACTTCTTCTTCTTCCCGGCCTTCGGTCTGCTGGCCCTCCTGTACGTGGTCATCGGCGGGCGGCTGCTCGACCGCGATGCGCCGCGCAACGCCGCCCTGCTGCTCGCGCCCTTCGTGCTGGCGCTGCCGTTCGTGGTGGCGCCCCTGCTCAACGCCAGCGGCTCAGGGGCGCTGAAGCTGGACTTCGGATGGGAGTCCGCCCCGCGCTCCGATGGACCGGTGGCCGTTGCCTTCTTCTACCTCACCAACCTGGGCGTGCCGCTGGTGCTGGCCATTGGTGCGCTGCTGGCGCCCATCGGCCGCGGTCGCGGCATCGTGGCCGGCGGATTGGCCGTCACGGGAACGGTGCTGCTCATCGGCGCGGAGGCATCGGTCCGCGGCATCGGCGGCCTCGTCCTGCTGGGGGCCGCGGTCGTGCTGGCAGCGCCCGGCCCACGGCGCTTCCTGGCGGCCTGGGCGGTCGCGCTGTTCCTGCTGCCGAACGTCATGCAGGTCAGCGATATCGCCTTCGACATGAACAAGTTCTTCCAGGCGATGTGGATCGCGGTGGCCTTGCTGGCTGCCTGGCTGGTTCGCAACTGGCCGCGCCTGGCCATCGCCGGCGTGCTGCTGCTCGCCATCCCCTCCCCCCTGCTGGTGGCCGGCTGGACGGCATTCAACCGCGAGCAGGTGCTGGACTGGAACCAGGTGGCCGCCTCCGAGTGGATGGCGACCCATACCCCACCGCGGGCCGTCTTCGTGACCGACGGCTGGCTGAACTCCCCGACCGATCCGGCCGGCCGCCTGCGGCTGATCACCTACCCGCCATACGTCGCCAACCTTGGCTTCGACCCCGATCAGCGCGTGGCGCAGGTACGTCAGATCTATTGCTCGGGCGACCTCCGCATCACCGCCCGGCTCATGCGGCAATTAGGCGCTACCTACCTGGTCGACCAGGGTCGCCCGGACGGCTGCGACACGCCAACGGACTTCCGCGAGAGCGCCCAGCTGCACAGGGTGTACGAGAACCCCGAGCTGCGGATCTGGCAGCTGCGCGATCCGCCTGCCGCGACCCGCTGAGGCACGCGGGGCGGGGCTCCGTATCATTCCCAGGTGACGACGACACCTGGGCCGCCCGCCGCCCAACCGGAAGCTGCGGCGCCC
>DASSEC010000087.1:0-3419 GCA_035696685.1 Candidatus Limnocylindria bacterium
CGTAGCTGACCTGGAGGAGCACGCCCAGCGTGGACCCGATGACCAGCGCGCTCAGGCCAACCACGGCTCCCAGCTGCGGCGTGGTCAGGTTTCGGTAGCCGATGGTGGCCGCTGCGCGCAGCAGCCACAGGACGAACGAGAAGATCCCCGCCAGCACCAGGGCTCCGGCAATCGCCCGGAAGGGCAGGTTGCCGGTCCACCAGGCGATGACGTAGAGCGGCACCGCGGCCATCAGCAGGAACGAGGTCCAGCTGACCCACTGCTCCTCACCCTCGCGTTCGCTGTCTCCGCCGTAGAGCCACAGGACCGTCGCAATGATGCCCAGCGTGATCCAGCCGATGGCGCCCGAATGCAGGTGGGTCAGCAGCTGGTTGCGGTCCTCGAAGGTGATGAGCCCGATCCCCCGCGCCATCCCGAGCCCAATGGTCACCAGGAAGACGAGCAGCCCCGTCTGAAATAGCCAGCGGATCTCGCGGCCGTAACGCAAGGTCTCCATCATCGCCTCCGTTCCAGGTCTGGAAACTCGCCGCGGGCAGCGCGCAGTCTTGCCGGAGAGTATGCCAAGTGACGCCTGCCGCAGTCAGTGGCCATGAGATGATGGCGCTCACCGATCGTTGACCGGCCGATGCGCGTGGCTGGAGATCACCGATGCCCCTCTACATGGACCGGCATGACATCCGAGGCATCACCGCCGAACAGGTCGCGCAGGCGCATCTCATGGATCTGGCGGCCTCGCCCCGGTACGGCGTCGAGTTTCTGACGTACTGGCTGGACGGCGCCAACAACGCGGCGTTCTGCCTCGCCAACGCGCCCAGCCCGGACGAGATGCAGGCGGTCCATCGCGAGACGCACGGACTGGTCTCGAACGAGATCATCCGCGTCGCCGAGGACGACATCCTGCGGTTTCTCGGTCGGATCGAGAACCCCACGGACGCGGCGCATGTCGCGAGTCCATTCCGAACGGTGCTGTTCACCGATCTCGAGGGCTCCACATCACTGCTCAACGAGCTCGGGCAGACGGCGTACCTCCTGCTGCTGACCGAGCACGATCTCATCATCCGCCGGGCCCTGGTCGGCGCCCACGGCCGCGAGGTGAAGCACACCGGCGACGGCATCATGGCCGCCTTCGAGCACGTCGCCGACGGGTTGCGGTGTGCCCTCGCCATCGAGGCTGGGTTCGCGCTCCGCAACGACACGACTGGTCCTCCGTTGCTCCGCGTCCGGATCGGCATCGCTGCGGGTGAGCCGGTCGAAAGCAACGACGACTTGTTCGGCGCCACCGTCAACCTCGCCAGTCGCATCTGCCAATCAGCCGATGGAGGACAGGTCCTGGTAGCCGATGACGTGCAGGAGCTCGGGTCGAAGGAGGGCTTTGCCTTCTCGCCCGCCGGGAGCCGGGTCCTCAAGGGCTTTCCCGGGAAGGTCGACCTGTACCAGCTCGAACGCGCCCCCGAGCGTGTCCTTGACGAGCACGATTCGTAGCGCGCCAATCGACCCGGCTCGCGTCCATGCGGGCAGTTGAGGGGCTGCCCGTGGAGCGCGACCTGCCAACCGGCACGGTGACCTTCCTGTTCAGCGACGTGGAGGGATCCACCAGGCTCCTCCATGAGCTCGGCACGGAGCGCTACACGCGCCTGATCACCGATCACCGCCGGGTCATGCGCGACGCGTTCGAGCCGCGCGGCGGGATCGAAATCGGTACCGAGGGCGACAGCTTCTTCGTGGCCTTCCCGGCGGCATCCGAGGCGGTGGCGGCGGCGCGGGCGGCCACGGAGGCATTGGCCGACAGTCCGGTCCGGGTGCGCATCGGCCTGCACACCGGGGAAGCTCACCTGACCGACGAAGGGTATTTCGGGATCGATATCCATCTCGCCGCGCGCATTGCCGCGGCGGGGCACGGTGGGCAGGTGCTGGTGTCCGGTGCGACGGCGGCGGTCGTGGGGGCCAATGGGATGCGGGATCTCGGGGAGCATCGGCTCAAGGACTTCGACCAGCCCGTGACCATCTTCCAGCTCGGCGACGAGCGGTTTGCGCCGCTCAAGACGATCTCGAACACGAACCTGCCCCGGCCCGCCAGTGCTTTCCTGGGCAGGGAGCGCGAGGTGCGCGAATTGGCGGCGCTCCTGACCGGCGGCGGACGGCTGGTGACGTTGACCGGTCCGGGCGGCACCGGAAAGACGCGGCTGGCGATCGAGGCGGCGGCGACCGTCATCAGCGAGTTCAAGGCTGGCGTCTTCTGGGTCGACCTAGCCCCTGTCACGGACTCCAGCCTGGTGACGGCGACGATTGGCCAGGTCGTGGGGGCACAGGATGGCGTGGCGACGCATATCGGCGAGCGCGAGATGCTGCTGGTCGTCGATAACCTCGAGCAGGTCATCCAAGCCGCGGCCGATCTCGCGGACCTCGTGGAGGCATGCCCCAACCTGCGGTTGCTGGTCACCAGCCGCGAGCGGATGCGGGTCAGGGGCGAAGTGGAGTACGCCGTCCCGCCCCTCGCGGACGAGGAGGCGGTCGGGCTGTTCTGCCTCCGCGCTGGTGTGGAAGCCGATGACGCTGTTCGTCGGCTCTGCCAGGCACTCGACAACCTGCCGCTGGCGCTCGAGCTGGCCGCCGCGCGGACGGCGGTGCTCACTCCGGCACAGATCCACGACCGGCTCAGCGCGCGGCTCGACCTGCTGAAGGGCGGCCGCGATGCCGACCCGCGGCAGCAGACCCTGCGCGCGACGATCGAGTGGTCGCATGACCTCCTGCGGGCCGATGAGCAGGCGCTGTTCGCCCGACTGGGTGTCTTCGCCGGCGGCTGGTCCCTCGAAGCGGCGGAGGAAGTAGCTGCGGCCGAGCTGGACGGGCTGCAGTCGCTCGTCGAAAAGAGCCTGGTGCGCCACGTCGTGCCTCGGTTCGAGATGCTCGAGACCATCCGCGCCTATGCCGCCGAGCGATTCCTGGAGTCGCCGAGTGCCGCCGATGTCCGAGACCGGCACGCCGCGTATTTCCTCGCGCTGGCCGAGCGCACCCTGCCGCACCTCGCCATGGAAGAAGTGGCCGGCGGCAACCGCGTCTGGCTGGAGCGGGAGGCCCCCGAGCTGGACAACTACCGGGCGGCGCTGGACCACCTCGTGGCGGGCGACGACCCGCAGCGTGCAATTCGCCTGGCGGGCGCGCTCGAGGTGTTGTGGGCGAACACGAACGCCGTCGAGGAGGGGCGGCGGCGCCTCGACCAGGTCCTGGCCCTGGACCCGTCGCCAACAGCAGCACGCGCGTTCGCGCTGAACGGCGCTGCCGAGCTGGCGCACTTCAGCGGTGAGACGCGTGCCGCGCAGGCCCTGGAGGAGGAGGCGATCTCGCTTTACCGGGCGCTGGACCACGCGCCGGGGCTCGCAGAGGCGCTTGCCGGGCTGGCCGCCGCGCTGGGCGAGAGC
>DASSEC010000088.1:0-8861 GCA_035696685.1 Candidatus Limnocylindria bacterium
GAGCCACGCCGAGCCGGGTTGGCGCATCCGGGCGCCCACGGACGTCGGCGAGCGGCTGCGCCCAGCCATGCGCCACCTGGAGCAGGAGGAGCTTCGCGTCCTGCTGCTCAACTCGAAGAACGTGGTGACCGGCGTGGTCACGGTCTACGTGGGCAACCTGGCCGGCTCGACCGTGCGGGTGGGGGAGGTGTTCCGCGATGCAGTGCGCCGCCAGGCCGCTGCCATCGTGGTGGTGCACAACCACCCGTCCGGTGACCCGTCGCCCTCAGCCGACGACCTGCGGATCACCGCCGAACTGGCAGAGGCCGGGCGCCTGTTGGACATCGAGCTGCTGGACCACGTGGTGGTTGCTCGCGACGGCTGGGTAAGCCTGCGGGCCCTTGGCGCCACGGGAAGCGGCCGTGGCTAGTTGCCGGCGACCACGTGGTAGATCCCGCCCCCGGCGATGTCGGCCACGTACAGCTCGCCGTCCTCGTCCTGGCCAAACGAGCTGATCGAGAGGTCACTGCGCAGGACGACTCGCGGCTCGTAGCGCTGGCGGTCGACCTGCAGCGACCAGACCGTGCCGGAGCAGTAGTCGCCGTACAGGTACACGCCGTTCAGTCGTGGCTGGGAGCTGCCGCGGTAGACGTACCCGCCGCTCACCGAGCAGCCGAGGTCGTGGCCGTATTCGGCGATGGGGCTCACGAACCGCGAGCGATCGCAGCCGGCGGTGTAGCAGTGGAAGCCCTCGGTCTCGTTCCAGCCGTAGTTGCGACCGGCCTTGGCCAGTGCCGCCTGCCTGTCGATCTCCTCCCAGGCGTTCTGGCCCACGTCGCCGATGTACAAGTCGCCGGTCCTGGCATCGAAGCTGAAGCGCCACGGGTTGCGGAGGCCGAGTGCCCAGATCTCCGGATCACCCTTGCCAGGGTCCGGGCCGTCGGGACCGAACGCGTTGTCGGGAGGCAGGCCGTAGGCGCGGCGGTTGGCATGCGGCCCGTCCACGTCCAGCCGCAGGATCTTGCCCAGCAGCACGTCGGGGTTCTGGGCGTTGCCGTACGGGTCGCCGGCGCTGCCGCCGTCGCCTAGGCCAAGGTAGAGGTAGCCGTCCGGCCCGAAGGCGAGCTGGCCGCCGTTGTGGTTCGCGAACGGCTGCGCGATGGTCAGCAGGATCCGCTCGCTGGATGGGTCCGCGGTCTGGTGGTCGGCCCCCGCACGCAGCTCGCTGACCACCGTGGCACCGTCGCCGGCTCGGCTGTAATGGACGAACAAGCGGCCGTTCTGGGCGAATCTGGGGTGGAAGGCCAGGCCCAGCAGGCCACGCTCGCCGCCGGACGCGATGCGGCTGGAGAGGTCGACGAACGGCTGTGGACGGAGCGAGCCGTCCCGGTCGATGACACGGATCACGCCGCCCTGCTCGTTGACGAACAGCCGCCCCGAGCCGTCGCCGGCGTTGGTGATGCCGATGGGTGCGTCCAATCCCGTCGCCAGCGGCTCCAGGTGGACCGCATCCGGATCCGGCTGGCGCGGGAGCTCGCTGCCGGCCGGGCTGGAAGACGGCTTGCCAGAGACCGAGGCCGGCGCGGTGCGTGATGGCCCCGGGGTCCCGCTGGAGCGGGGGCTCGGGGTGCTGCAGGAAGCCACGAGCACGGCCCCGACGAACAGCGCGGCACGCATCCGGCCACGCGGCCCGGCGGATCTCATCACGCCCAGACTACCCCGCTGCGGCATGGCGGGTTGCGCCGCCCGCTCGACCCGACGGCCGCGAGTCGACGATGGATACGGTAGGGTGATCGGCGGACCGATGACGACGACTCGTTCACGCCCCGCTCGTACGCAGCCAGGCACGCCGTCCGGCGGCGCGGCCACCGCTGCGCCAGCGCCAGATGTCTCAACCCCGGAGCCGGACGCCGCTGAGCTCGGCACGCGGCGCAGCATCTGCATCGAGCGGATCAGCCCAATGATCGACGGTGGCAGGCACGCGGTGAAGCGCATCGTCGGCGACGAGCTGCTGGTGACGGCCGACATCTTCGCCGACGGCCACGGCCTGCTGGGGGCGGCGCTGCTGCTGCGGGTCGAGGGCGGCGGCACGCGCGGCACCTGGCGCGAGGCGCGGATGCGCCTGGTCGAGAACGATCGCTGGTCCGGCGCCTTGCGGGTCGAGCGCAATGCGCGCCACCGCTATGCCATCGAGGCGTGGCGCGATGAATTCGGCAGCCTGCGCGATGCCCTGGTCAAGAAGGTCGAGGCCGACGTGCCGTTCAGCGTCGAGCTGGAAGAGGCTCGCCTCCTGCTGGAGTCAGCGCGCGCTCGGGCGGAGGCGACCGGCCGTGGCGGACAGGTGGATGCCGCCCTGATCGGCGAGGCGACGGCCGCCCTGCGCCGCGCGCGCAGCGATGCGACCCGTGCCGCCGTTGCCAGCGACGTGGAGCTGCTGGCGGCCGTGCGTCGCCACCCGGACCGCAGCGGAGCCACGCGCTCTGCCGAGCTGCCACTCGTGGTGGATCGGGAGCGCGCCCGCTTTGGGGCGTGGTACGAGCTCTTCCCGCGTTCGCAGGGGCGCGACCCATCGGCTCCGTCGGCGACCACCTTCGACGACGCAATCTGGCGACTGCCGGACATCGCGCGGATGGGGTTCGACGTGGTGTACGTGCCGCCGGTGCATCCCATCGGGAAGACCAACCGCAAGGGCCGGAACAACACGCTGAAGGCCAGGCCCGGCGACCCGGGCAGCCCGTACGCCATCGGCTCCGCGGACGGGGGTCACGATGCGGTCGCGCCGGAGCTGGGCGGGCTGGAGGCCTTCATCCGCTTCCGCGAAGCGGTCGAAGCGGCGGGCATGGAGCTGGCCATGGACATCGCCATCCAGGCCGCGCCCGACCATCCGTGGGTGCGCGAGCATCCCGAATGGTTCCGGCACGCGCCGGACGGGTCCATCAAGCACGCCGAGAACCCTCCGAAGAAATACCAGGACATCTACCCGATCGAGTTCGGCAACGACCCGGCCGATGGGCGCGCCGCGCTGTGGAGGGCGTGGCGCGACGTGTTCGGCGCGTGGATCGATCGCGGAGTGCGCATCTTCCGGGTCGACAACCCGCACACCAAGCCGCTGCCGTTCTGGCGCTGGCTGATCGACGACGTGCGGCAGCAGCACCCGGACGTCATCTTCCTGTCCGAGGCCTTCACGCGGCCACGCATGATGGAGCAGCTGGCGAAGATCGGCTTCACCCAGAGCTACACCTACTTCACGTGGCGCGAATCGCGTGACGAGCTGCGCGACTACTTCACCGACCTGTCGCAGACCGATCTGCGCGAGTACTTCCGCCCGAACCTGTTCACCAATACGCCCGACATCAACCCGCACCACCTCGACCACGGGCGGCCCGCCTTCGTGATCCGCACCGTGCTGGCCGCGACCCTGGGCTCCAGCTACGGGGTGTACTCCGGCTGGGAGTTGTGTGAGAACGAACGGCTCGAGGACCGCGAGGAGTACCTGAATTCTGAGAAGTACGAGATCCGCGCCCGCGACTGGGACGCGCCGGGCAACATCAAGCCCCTGATCACCACGCTCAACCGGCTGCGCCGCGAATGGCGCTCGCTGCAGCTGTTCGACAACCTGCGCTTCCAGTACGCGACCGGGGAGCGGACGCTCTTCTATCGCAAGGCGCTGCCGGCGGGGAAGGTGGATCCACTCACCGGCCATCCGTTCCGCTGGCTCGAACCGGTGTTCGTGGCGGTGAACTGCGACCCCACAGCCGGGGAGCGGGCAATCCTCCACCCGGACCTGCCGGCGGTCGGCATCGACTGGGACGAGCCGTACGAGATGGTGGACCTCGTCAGCGGTCGCGTCCGCCGCGAACGTGGCGCAGACGTGCCGGTGGAGCTGGATCCGGAGGGGGAGCCGTTCCGGGTCTTTACCGTCAGGCCGGTGCAATGACGCAGCGAACCCGGGACGTGACGGGTCTCGGCCCCGTCGGCGACCTGGAAGCCGATGAGCTGGGGGAGGTGGTCGGCGCTGACGGCGTCGCCCCGGAGGAGCGCCCACACGTCAAGCAGCCGACCCTCGTCGACGACCCGCACTGGTACAAGGACGCGATCATCTACCAGCTGCACGTCAAGGCTTACCAGGACTCCTCCGGCGATGGCTTCGGGGACTTCCTGGGCCTCACCAGCCGGCTGGACTACATCGCCAGCCTGGGCGTCACCGCGGTCTGGCTCCTGCCGTTCTACCCGTCGCCGCTGCGCGACGATGGCTACGACATCGCCGACTACACCAACGTCCACCCGGACTACGGCACGCGACGCGAGTTCCGCACCTTCGTGCGCGAGGCGCATCGACGTGGGCTGCGGGTCATCACCGAGCTGGTCATCAATCACACCAGCGACCTGCACCCGTGGTTCGAGGAGTCGCGCGCCAGCCGGACCAGCGCCAAGCGCGACTGGTACGTGTGGTCAGACGACCCGGAGCGCTACGGCGACGCGCGGATCATCTTCACCGACACCGAGACCAGCAACTGGGCGTGGGACCAGCATTCGCAGCAGTACTACTGGCATCGGTTCTTCAGCCACCAGCCGGACCTGAACTTCGACAACCCGCAGGTCGTCCGGGCCATTCTGCGAGTGATGCGGTTCTGGCTGGACCTGGGGGTCGACGGGCTGCGGCTGGATGCGGTGCCGTACCTAGTGGAGCGGGAGGGGACGAGCGGGGAGAACCTGCCGGAGACGCACGCGGTGCTGAAGCAGCTGCGGGCCGCGCTGGACCGCCGCTACCGCAACCGCATGCTGCTGGCGGAAGCGAACCAGTGGCCGCCGGACGTGCGGCCCTACTTCGGCGACGCCGACGAGTGCCACATGGCGTTCCACTTTCCCCTGATGCCGCGCATCTGGATCGCGCTGCGCAAGGAGGACCGCACGCCGATCGTCGAGATCATGGAATCGACTCCCGCCATCCCGGATGAGTGCCAGTGGGCGCTGTTCCTGCGCAATCACGACGAGCTGACGCTCGAGATGGTCACCGACGAGGAGCGCGACTACATGTGGTCGGAGTACGCGGCGGACAAGCGAGCGCGCATCAACCTCGGCATTCGCCGCCGCCTCGCACCGCTGGTCGACAACAGCCGACGGCGCATCGAGCTGCTGAACGCGCTGCTGCTGTCCATGCCGGGCACACCGGTCATCTACTACGGCGACGAGATCGGCATGGGCGACAACGTCTACCTGGGCGACCGCAACGGGGTTCGCACGCCGATGCAGTGGACGCCGGATCGTAACGCTGGCTTCTCCAGGGCCGATCCTGCCGCGCTCTATTCGCCGGTCATCCAGGACCCGGTGTACGGCTTCCAGGCGGTGAACGTCGAGGCACAGGAACGCATTCCCGGCTCGCTCCTGCACTTCACGCGGCGGATCATCAACATGCGTCGCCGCTACCCGGTGTTCGGCCGCGGGTCGCTCGAGTTCCTGCACCCCGACAACCGCCACGTGCTGGCCTACCTGCGCGAGCACGAGGGCGTCACGGTCCTGTGCGTGGCCAACCTCTCACGCTTCAGTCAGTACGCCGAGCTGGACCTGGCGCGCTACGCCGGCCGCGTCCCGGTCGAGATCATGGGCCGCGTCCGCTTCCCCCGCGTTGGCAGCCTGCCGTACCTGCTGACGTTCGGCCCGCACGCGTTCTACTGGTTCGAGCTGACCGATGGCGCCGATGGCGCCTGACGCCGTCATCGACGCCGGCTGGCTCGCCTCACGACGCTGGTTTCGCCACAAGTCACAGCCGATCGAGTCGGTGACCGTGGCCGACGTGGCCGGGTTGGATACGGGCTGTTCCCTGCTGGTGCTCGCCGCGCGGCTCGCCTCCGGGGAGGTGGTGCGGTACTTCGTCCCGGCGGCCGGCGCGGCGGACGGCTGGCGCGAGCCCGACGACGGCGAGGGAGCGTGGCTGGCGCTGCTCGGCTGGCTGTCATCCAAGGCCGAGCACCGCTCCGACGGTGGGTCCTTCGTGCCGCATGCCGGACCCGGCGGGGAGCGCCTGCCGCGCCCTGACGAGGTGGGCACGCTCGAGGAGCGACGGCTCGGCGCGCAGCAGAGCAACACCTCGATCCGGCTGGGTGATCGGCTGCTGCTGAAGCTCTACCGCCTGGTGGAGCCGGGGACGAACCCCGAGGTCGAGCTCTGCACCTTCCTGAACGAGTCCGGCTTTCGCCACGTGCCCCCGGTCGCCGGCTGGCTCGAGTACCAATGCGGGGAGGATTCCGCCGCCACCGCGATCGTCCAGGGGCTGGTGCCGGCGCGCGGCGACGCCTGGGAATGGATCCTGGATCGCCTGGGCACCCCGCCGCGAGGTCCCGCCGAAGCGCTGGCGGCCGTCGCCCAGCTGGGCGGGGTGACTGCCGAGCTGCATGCCGCGCTTCGCTCGCGCCCGGACGTTCCCGGTTTCGAGGCCGGCCCGGCGAGCGCCGAGGACCTCGCCGCCTGGCATGGCGCCGCGGAAGGGGAGCTGGCCGCCGCGCAGGCAACGGTTCACGGGGAGGCAGCGGAGCGGCTGCAGCGCGTGGCGCCGGTGGCCAGCCACCTGCTCGAGGCCATCCCGCGTGCGACGACGGCGATCTCGTCGCGGATCCACGGTGACTACCACCTCGGCCAGCTGTTGGCCACCGAATCGGGCTTCGTGGTGATCGATTTCGAGGGCGAGCCGGCCAGGCCGCTCGCCGAGCGCCGCCGCCCCACGTCGCCGCTGCGAGACGTGGCCGGGATGCTGCGCAGCCTGGACTATGCGGCTCGCACCGTCGAGCACGAAGGAGCCGGCGGCGACCTGTCGACGTGGCTGGCCGACGCGCGGGACGCGTTCTTCGCCGCGTACGGCGACGTGGCCGACGCCGACCTGTTGCGCGCATTCGAGGTCGAGAAGGCCTGCTACGAGATCCGTTACGAGGCGAACAACCGGCCGGAATGGGCCTGGCTGCCGCTCCAGGCGCTCGAGCGGCTGGTGGCCGGAGCGTGAAGCTGTGGCGGGGCGCCCCGTACCCGCTCGGTGCAACCTGGGACGGGAGCGGAGTCAACTTCGCCCTGTTCAGCGAGAACGCCAGTGGCGTCGAGCTGTGCCTGTTCGACGAGCATGGCGCAGAGCAGCGGGTGGCCATGCCGGAGCGCACCGACCAGGTCTGGCACGCCTATCTGCCGGACGTCGGACCGGGCCAGCGCTACGGCTACCGGGTCGACGGTCCCTGGGACCCGGCGGCGGGACATCGATTCAATCCCGCCAAGCTGCTGCTCGACCCATACGCGTTCGGGATCGACCGCGCGATCGACGGGGACGAGCTGTTCACCGGCCACCGCGCGGGGCAGGGCGGCGCGCTGGTGCGCGACGAGCGCGACTCGGCACCGGCCATGGCGCGCGGCGTGGTGATCGATCGCGGCTTCGACTGGGAGGGCGACGGACCGCTGGCCCGGCCATGGGAAGAGACGCTGATCTACGAGGCGCACGTCCGCGGCTTCACCCGCCAGCACCCGGACGTCGCCCCTCATCTGCAGGGCACCTACGGCGGCCTGGCTTCTGACGCGGCCCTCGGCTACCTGCAGGACCTGGGGATCACCGCCCTCGAGCTGATGCCGGTGCACCACCACGTCGACGAGCGCCACCTCGTCGAGCGGGGCCTGACGAACTACTGGGGCTACAACACCATCGGCTTCTTCGCGCCGGACAGTCGCTTCGCAGCGACCGACGACCCGGTGCGCGAGTTCAAGGGCATGGTGAAGGCGCTGCATCGGGCAGGGATCGAGGTGATCCTGGACGTCGTCTACAACCACACCGGTGAGGGCAACGGCGACGGCCCGACCCTGAGCTTCCGCGGCATCGACAACGCCGCCTACTACCGCCTCGACCCGGCCGATCTCAGCCGCTACGTCGACTACACCGGCACCGGCAACACGCTCAATGCCGTCCATCCGGCGACGCTGCAGCTGATCATGGACAGCCTCCGCTACTGGATCGTGGAGATGCACGTCGACGGCTTCCGCTTCGACCTCGCCTCCGCGCTGGCCCGCGAGCTGCACGACGTCGACCGGCTGGGCAGCTTCTTCGACATCGTCCGACAGGATCCGATGATCAGCCAGGTCAAGCTCATCGCCGAGCCATGGGACGTGGGGCCCGGTGGCTACCAGGTCGGCAACTTCCCGGTCGGCTGGGCGGAGTGGAACGGCAAGTATCGCGATACCGTGCGGCGCTTCTGGAAGGGGGCCGGCAGCCAGGCCGCCGAGCTGGGATATCGGCTCACCGGCTCGTCCGACCTCTATGCGCAGGGTGGCCGGCTGCCGCACGCTTCCATCAACTTCGTGACCGCGCACGACGGCTTCCCGCTGGCCGACCTCGTGAGCTACGAGCAGAAGCACAACGAGGCCAATGGCGAGGACAACCGGGACGGCGAGTCGAACAACGAGTCCATGAATTTCGGCGTCGAGGGTCCGACGACGGATCCGGTGGTCCTGGAGGCACGGGCGCGCCAGCAGCGGAACTTCCTGGCCACGCTCCTCCTTAGCCAGGGCGTCCCGATGCTGCTGGGCGGTGACGAGATCGGCCGCACGCAGGGCGGCAACAACAACGCGTACTGCCAGGACAATACGATCAGCTGGTTCGACTGGAACATGACCGATGCCTCGCGGCAGCTGCTCGACTACACCCGTGGCCTCATTCAGCTGTTCCATGCCCATCCGGTGCTCCGGCGGCGCCGCTTCTTCCAGGGGCGCCGCATCCGCGGCTCGCGGGTCAAGGACCTGACCTGGCTGGCGCCGGATGGCACGGAGATGACCGACGCGCAGTGGGAATCGGCCAGCGTGCACGCCATTGCCCTGCGGCTGGCCGGGGATGCGATCGACGAGCCGGGGCCACGTGG
>DASSEC010000089.1:0-5841 GCA_035696685.1 Candidatus Limnocylindria bacterium
ACCAGCAGCGCGTCGTTGCCACCCAGGCCGTTTTCCGAGGCGACGCCATCGGCGTAGGTGGTGACCTCGGTGCCGCCCGTCGAGTTCACGAACAGCGCCCAGAGCTGGATGTTGTCGTTCGACTCGAGCTGCCCGATGGCCTGCTTCGCCTCGTTCAGCTGTGCCTCGCTCAGGAGTCCGGTCTCGTCAACGACCCGGTCGGAGAGCGTCTCGGCAAGCACGGGGCCGACGACAAGGGCGGCGATGGCAATGGCGGCCAGGAGGGCGGGCAGCGACCGTCGGACGGTGGGCATTACGGTGAGGATACGGTCCACGTGAGGCGCGGTCGAACGCCGCTCAGTCGGCACGCCGCTCAGTCGGCACGCCGCTCAGCCGACCGCGCGGCCGACCAGGGAGCCGATGCCGAAGGTGATGGCCGCCGCGGCCATGCCGAACGCGAGCTGACGGACGCCGGCAGCGAGGGCATTCCGCCCCGTCACGACGGTGATCCCGGCGCCGAGCAGGAAGAGCATGACGCCGGCGAAGCTGGCCGACAGGATGATCCCCGTCAGGCCGCGCACGAACAGGAACGGCAGCACCGGCACCAGCGCCCCGATGGCGAACAGGAAGAAGGACGTGGCGGCGGCCACCCACGGCGAGCCGCCCAGCTCCTGCGGGTCAATCCCCAGCTCCTCGCGAGCCAGCGTGTCCAGCAGCTGCCCGCGTTCGCCGGTCACCAGCCGATGCGCCAGGTCACGTGCCTGCTCCGTGCCCAGGCCCTTCGCCTCGTAGATCAGGCGCAGCTCCTCTTCCTCTTCCTCCGGGATGGCGGCGATCTCCGCGGTCTCCACCTCCAGCTGTGCCGTGAACAGCTCGCGCGCCGACTGCACGCTGAGCCACTCCCCCAGGGCCATGGAGAGTGCCCCGGCCAGCAGGCCGGCGAACCCGGCGATCAACACGCCTGAGCCGGCGGCATCCGCCCCCGCAACGCCCATCACCAGGCTGAAGTTGCTGACCAGTCCGTCGTTGGCGCCCAGGACTGCCGCCCTGAGCGCATTCCCGCCGACGGCCCGATGCCTCCCCTCGAAGCGCGCCAGCGTCCCGCCCTCGACCCCGCTGGTCACCTCGCGCAGGATCCGTGCGTGCGAGCGCTCGTCGGCGGGCAGCGACGTGCCGGCGGCCTCCGGCTGGTCGTCATACATGCCGCGGCTGTTGCGCTCCTGGCCGGCGATGGTGGTGGCCACCAGCCCCGGGCCCAGGTGCTGTGCGACCCACATCAAGATCCGGGCCCGCCAGCTCGGCTCGGTGGGCACGCGCGCACCGGCCTCCGCCAGGCGGTCCTGCCAGAGCGCAGCGTGCCGGCCCTCGGCATCGGCCATCCGCCCGTACAGCTCGGCCAGGCGCGGATCGCGGCTACCGGCCGCCATGGCGCGATAGACGGCGACCCCGTCGATCTCGCCCTGCAGGTTAGCCGCCCAGCGCCCGACGTCGTCAGCGCTGCCCTGCCCCTGGCTCACCACGAGTTCATTCTCGGCGTGACTGCTCCGGCCGGTCAGAGCCGTTCGACTCCCGCTGCCGGGTCAATCGGCCTCGGCGGCGGCGGCAGGTGCCGGTGGTTTAGCGGCCCACGTGCTCGCCAGCCGACGCAGCGTCGCTGCATAAGGCCGATTGCCGCGGCGCTCTTCAGTGGCTGCGGCCTCCTCCAGCGCTGCGGAAGCCTCTGCCGGTCGGCCCGCCAGGCGCAGGACGTCAGCCAGGGCCATTCGCGACCAGGTGAAGGTCTGAATGTAGTCGACTGCATCGGCCTCCACCGCGGTCATGCGGGCCTGACTCTCGGCGGCGGCCAGTTCCCCGTCTCTTGCCAGAAGACGTGCCTGCGCCGCCTTCACCTCAAGCTGGGTCACGATGTCGTCGGGGGCCGATGCCTCCTCGGCGATCCGCAGCGCGTCCCGTGCTTCGTCCACACGCTCGGCATCCAGCATCAGCAATGCGAGAGTGGAGGCCACGGTCGACAGGTATCCGCGCTCACCGACGGCCTGCAGAGCTTTCAGGCCGTACTGGAATTCCGTGATGGCGGCTTCCGTATTGCCGAACCAGAGCTGGGCTTCCCCCTGGAGGTTGCGCGAGAGGTTCCACACAAAGGTACCCAGGTCGGCGACAGCTACCTGAGATTCCTCGATCTCGGCGAGGGCGCCAGCGAGATCGCCGGCCTGGGCCAGGGCTATCCCGAGGCCACCCCTCGACGCCTGCTCCATGAGCAGGAGGCCATGCTCGCGGCCAAAATCGATCAGCCCCTGCGGATCGGCCAGGTCGCGCGGGCCCCCGTGGCGGCTCATAGCACGGCAGACCACGATCCGCTCCAGGATCTCGCCCTGGAGCTGGACATCGTCCGCCTCCTTGGCGAGCGGGAGCGCCTCTGCCAGCAGCTCGACTGCCTGAACCAGCTTTCCGGTGAACCAACGGATCCGGGCCTTGGCATTTAGCGCCCGCGCAATTCCGTCGGCCTCTCCAAGCCGACGGCGAATCTCCAATGCCTCGTCCACCATCGGCTCGAGCTCTGCCGCCGATGTGCCCAGCACTAACCTCACATCAATCAGCTCCATGGCCATCGCCCGGGTTGCGGGATCCGCGCTGGGCGTGGCCAGCACCTCGTCGGCGACATCCAACGCCTCCTGGAGACGTCCCGCCTCGCTCAGATAGTCGGCTAGTCGCGGCAGGAGCTGCAGGCGGCGCGGATCCTCGGCCGCGAAGAGCGCTGCGGCTCGTTCCAGCAACCGAATGGCCGCGCGGATGTCGCCGCGCCGGTGCGCGTGCTCCGCCCCATCCGCGAGATGGCCTACCGCCCGCTCGGCCAGGCGATGAGAGGCATCGGTCGCGCCTCCAATGGAGCGCATGTACTGACACGCCTGCTCCAGGTGATAGCCGACCACCTCCTGCAGCTCGCCCAGGCGATGGGCCAACGTGGACTCCATCCAGTCGGCGAACGCCTCGTGCAAACGGGCCCGTTCCTGCTTCGGCAATGCGTCATAGGCGGCGTCGCGCACCAGCTGATGCCGGAAGCGGAACCGGATCTCCGCGTCAAGCTCGTCGAGGTCCGGCGTTCCCTGCTCATCCAGGCGGACCAGCTCCTTGCGGACGAGCGCCATCAGGTGGTCGAGCGTCGACCCGCGTTCTGGCTCGGGGCTGAGCTGGGCGACTTCCATCGCTCCGAACCGCTTGCCGATTACCGCCGCGCGACCCAGCAGCGGGCGCTCGCCCGCAGGCAGCCGATCCAGCCGGGCAGCGAGGAGCAGCTCCACGGACGGTGGGACGTGGATCTCGGACGGCGTCCGAGTGACGCGATACGCGCCGCCGTCCATTGCCAGGATGCCCTCGTCCACCAGCATGGACAGCAGCTCCTCCACGTAGAAGGGGTTGCCTTCGGCAGCAGTCTCGATTTTCTCTGCCAGCTCGGCGGGAAGCGCCTCGCGCCCAACCAGGTTGCTGACGATCTGTCCCACGGCCGCGTCGTCCAGTGGCTCTAACAGCAGGGTGGTGGCGTTCAGCTTTCCGCCGCCCCAGGTCGGACGCTCCTCCAGGAGCTCAGGGCGGGCGATCGCCAGCAGCAGGATGGGCGCATCCCGGGACCAATCGGCGATGTGCTCCAGGAGGTCCAGGAAGGTGGGGGTTCCCCATTGGACGTCGTCGAAGACGGCCACCAGTGGGCGGCGTCGGGCCAGGGATTCGAAGAGGCGACGGATGGCCCAGAAGGTCTCCTGTTCGCCGCTCGCCGCGCTGTCGTCTGCCCCGAGGCCAATGGCGGCGGCCACGCGGGTCGCCACGGCCCCGGCCTGCGGCACCCCGTCCAGCAGGGCCCTCAGCCGGTCGATGGCAGCCTCCGGCGTGGACTCGACCTCGATGCCGGCGAGGGGCCGCAGCGCCTCCGCCAGCGGCCAGTATGTGATGCCGTCGCCATACGACAGGCATCGTCCGCGGATAACGGTCGCTTGTTCCCGTATTCCGGCCAGGAACTCGTGGACCAGGCGCGACTTCCCCACGCCGGCCATGCCCAGCACCGTTACCAGCTGCGGCGCGCGGTCATCGCGCGAGCGGTCGGCTGCGTCGGTCAGCTGCCGGAGCTGGCGCTCGCGGCCCACCATCGGGCTGTCCATCCGTCGGGCCTGGGCGCTACCGGCTGGATCCACCGCGGTGACCCGCCGGGCGGGAACGCTTTCGGCCTTGCCTTTGAGCTCCAGTGGCTGCGCGTCATCGGCAGTGACGGCATGGCGCACGAGCCGATAGGTCTCCGGGCCGACCAGGACCTCGCCCGCGCCCGCAGCCTGCTCCAGGCGAGCCGCGGTATTGACCACGTCCCCCGTGGCGAGACTCTGCTGCGTGGTGGCGTCGCCCGCCACCACCTCCCCGGTGTTGATGCCAGTCCGGATGGCGATCTCCACGCCCCACCGCTGCCGCAGGTCCCGGTTCAGGATCTCGAGGGCGCCTAGCATCTCGAAGGCGGCCCGCACGGCGCGCAGCGGATCATCCTCGTGGAGCTGCGGGATGCCGAACACCGCCATCACCGCATCGCCGATGAACTTCTCCACCGTCCCCTCGTGCCGCTCGATCGCGACCCGCATGGCGTCGAAGTAGCGCTGCATGACCTCGCGCAGAGCCTCGGGGTCGAGCTTCTCCCCGATCACCGTGGAACCGGCGACGTCGCTGAACAGGACCGTCACGCGGCGGCGCGTTTCGACCGCGCGCTGGCCCGCTCCTTCCGCTCCCAGCGCCGCCCCGCAGTTCAGGCAGAAGCGGGCTCGTTCCGGGTTTTGCTCGCCGCAGCTCGGGCACGCCAGCATGCGCGGAGTGTACGCGGGTCCTCGTTTCAGGCAGGCTCGACGGCGAACAGCTCCATCGGTTCGGCAAAGCCCTTGAGCGCACGTGCACCGCGCGACGTGAAACGCACGGACGCATCGGCTGCGAGCGCGCGGGTGATGGCGGAGGTCAAAACCTCTGAGTCAGCCGCCTGCGCCATGATCCGGGCCGCGGCGTGAACCGCCAGGCCACGCACGTCCTCCCCCACCTGCTCGACCTCGCCGGTGTGCACGCCAGCGCGGATTTCGAGGCCGATCCCCTTCACCGCGTCGCGCACTGCCAGCGCACAGCGCAGCGCCGCCGCGGGACTCTCGAATCTGGCCAGGAACCCGTCGCCGGTGGTGTCCACCTCGCGACCCCGGAACCGCTCGAGGTGCTGGCGCACCACCCGGTTGTGCTGCTCAAGCTTCTGGCGCCACGCGGCGTCGCCCATGCTGCCGGCCAGTGACGTGGAGCCCACGATATCGGTGAAGAGCATGGTTGCCAGGTAGCGAGTGCGTTCTGCCGGCAGCGCGAAGGTATCCACGTTGCCGGAGATGTCCAACACGATCACCGGCTCGTCGCCGACCACCCACGCATCGTGTCCGGGCGGGATGCTCATCACGTCGTTCGGTGCGAACTCGTGCTCGGAACCGTCGTCCAGCCGGAACGCAAAGCGGCCCTGCAGCACGATGTGCAGGTGGTGTAGCTGGCAGCTCTCCGTCCCGACGAGCGGCTTGATGTCCTTCGACCAGCTCCAGCCTGGCTTCAGGACTGCCCGCCCGACAGCCACGCTCCCCACCTGGACCAGCTGGCCGACGCCGTGGCGGAAACGCCGCAGATCATCGGGATGATCCAGGCTCTTGCGCTGGACCTCGGGACGCTGCTGCACGACGCCATGATGCGCATCTCGCCGTATGCTGCACCGGCGTATGCGCATCACTGAGCCGATGGGGGCTTCTGATTCGTGCTGACCTGCGCCAATTGCGGGACCGAGAACGAGCTCGGCCTCAAGTTCTGCGTCGAGTGCGG
>DASSEC010000090.1:0-4272 GCA_035696685.1 Candidatus Limnocylindria bacterium
CCACGTGGCATCGGTGACCTTCGCCGTCGCGTGCGGCCTCATCGACTGCGGCGTGGACGTCGAGGAGGCGACGATCCGGCTGCGGAAATGATGCGCAGCTGAGGCTTCCGCCCGGCGGGGGTGACGGTCTGGCCGTCCCCCTGCCGGCAGTCAGGCAAGTTTGGCCGTCAGCTCTCCTCGTCGGCGCCGGACGACTGCTCGGTGAGCCCGCGGCCCAGCTGCGAGATCGTCAGCTCCGCGTCCTTCAGCCGCGTCTCACAGGCGACGTGCAGCTCCAGGCCGCGCCGATAGAGCTCGATCGATTCCTCCAGCGGAAGGTTGCCGGCTTCCAGGGCCTGGACGATCCGCTGCAGCTCGGCGAGGAGCTCGTCGAATGGACGCCCCGCCAGATCCGCGGGTGCGGCCGAGTCAGTCATGCCTGCGTCTCCTTACTGGCCGTTTCCACGCGAGTGGCGAGTGTGCCGCGCGCCACGGTCACCTGCAGCGCATCACCCGCGGCAGCCTGCCCGGGGTCGCGCACGATGGTGCCATCGGCCAACCGTGCGACGGCATAGCCGCGCTCCAGGGTGGCGGCCGGCGAAAGTGCCCGCAACGCGTCGCCCAGCGCCTCGCTCGACGCGCGCGCGCCAGTGGCACGGACCACCAGCGCGCGATGACCCCGGTCCACGAGCTCGGCGGCCCGTTGCCGCGCCCCGACGACGTCCGGCGCCAGCCGCATGAGCGCCCGATCCTCTTCCCCGAGGAACCGCTGGCGACCGGCGAGCGCCGCCACCATCGCGGTCGAGGCACGATCGTGCAGGCGCCCCAGGATGGCCGGGAACTGCCCCAGGTCCGGGGCGGCCTGCTCGGCGGCAGCGCTGGGCGTGGGCGCGCGAACGTCGGCCGCGAAGTCGGCCAGCGTCACGTCGGACTCGTGGCCCACGCCCACGATGACCGGCACCGGCGATGCCACGATCGTGCGGACGACCAGCTCGTCGTTGAAGCACCACAGGTCCTCGAGGGAGCCACCGCCACGAGCCAGGATCACGAGGTCGATCCCCCGCTGGCCGTAGATACGCTTCAGGGCGCGCACGATGCCACCCGCCGCGCCCGCGCCCTGCACGTGGGTGGGCACGAGCACCAGCTCGCCGAGCGGGTAGCGCCGGCGCATGACGTTGGCGATGTCGCGCCACACCACGCCCACCGGCGAGGTCACGACCCCTATCCGCCGCGGCCAGCGCGGCAGCGGCCGCTTGCGACCGTCGTCGAACAGGCCCTCGGCGGCGAGCTTCGCCCGCAGCGCCTCGTAGCGCTGGTGCAGGTCGCCAGCGCCGGCGGGCGTGAGCGTGGTGACGTACAGCTGGTACACGCCCTGCGGCTCGTAAGCACGCACACGGCCATGCACGATGACCTGCATACCGTGCTCGGGGCGCACGTTGGCCGCGGCCAGCTCCTCACGGAAGAGCACCGCCTTGATCTGGCTCGAGGCGTCCTTCAGCGTGAAGAAGCAGTGGCCCGACGGCGGGAACGAAGGCTGGCTGACCTCGCCCTCGACCCAGACGTCGGCGAGCGTCGCGTCCACGTCCAGCAGCTGCCGCACGCGGCGGTTGAGGTCGCTGACACGCAGGATGCGGGGCGCTGCCCGGACGGGCGCTGACGGAGCGGGATCCATCGGCCCAGCGGACGGCTCGTCGGCAGCCGCCAGGTCATCAGCCGGAATGTCCCACAGGCTTGGCTGCCGCTCTGCCATCAGCGCTACTGCAGCCGCGTGACGTACTCGCCGGTGCGGGTGTCGATGCGCAGCACGTCGCCCTCGCTGACGAACAGCGGAACCTGGACGACGAGCCCCGTCTCAAGCGTGGCGGGTTTCTTGGCGCCCGTGGCGGTGTCGCCGGCGAAGCCCGGATCGGTCTGGGTCACGACCAGGTCCACCGTCACCGGCAGGTCGACGCCCAGGACCTCGCTCTCGTGCGAGCTGACGAAGACCTCGGTGTTGTCCTTGAGATAGCGCGCGTCCTCGCCGAGCATCGCGGCGCTGATCGCAAACTGGTCGTAGGTCTCGCTGTCCATGAAGTGGTAGGCGTCGCCGTCGCTGTAGAGGTACTGCACCTTCCGCGACTCCACGCGGGCGCGCGGCCACCGGGTCCCAGCCTGGAACGTCCGCTCGACGATGTCGCCCTTGCGCACGTTCTGCAGCTTCATCCGCACCTGGGCGGAGCCGCGGGCCATCTTGATGTGGCTCCAGTCCAGGACCTTCATGAGCTGGCCATCCAGCTCGATGATGACGCCCTTCTTGACGTCGCCAGTGCTGATCAACCCTCGTCCTCTTGCATCGGTTCTGCGCAGATCGGTTGTGCGCGTGCGGCGCTACAGGATACGGCGCTACAGGGTCAGGAGCTCACGCGTCGCATTTGTCAGGCGGACCGCACCCCGGTCGGTCAGGTGCACGTCGTCCTCGACGCGGATGCCCATCTCGCCCGCGAAGTACACCCCCGGCTCCAGCGTGAAGACCATGCCGGCTTCCAGGGGCTCGTGCCAGTCCAGGAGCATCGGGGCTTCGTGGGTGTCAAGGCCGATGCCGTGGCCCAGTCCGTGGCTGAAGGCCGGACCCAGGCCCGCAGCGGCCAGGAAGTCGCGCGCCACCTGATCCAGGTCCGAGCCCGCCATCCCGGGACGCGCCGCCGCGAAGGCTGCCTGCTGCGCCCCGCGCACGGCGTCGTACCGCTCGCGGAACAGCGGCGACGGCTCGCCGAAGCTGACTGTGCGGGTCATGTCGCTGCGGTAGCCGTCCACCTGGCAGCCGAAATCGATCAGCAGCGGCTGACCGTTCGCGACTTCCACCTCCTCGGCGTGCCCGTGGGGCATGGAGCCGCGAGGTCCTGCCAGGACCAGCGGCCCAAAGGCCAGGGCCTCGGCACCGTTGGTGCGAAACCAGCGTTCGATCTCCCAGGCGACCTGGCGCTCGGTCACGCCCGGCCGCAGCCACTCGAGCAGGTGCGCGAAGCACGCCTCGGTCAGAACGCCGGCGCGGCTGATGGCCGCGACCTCGTCGGCGTCCTTGATCACGCGCAGCTGGCACAGAACGTCATCGGCAGGCAGCAGCTCCAGGCCGTCCGCCTCGACGGCTGCCCAGTCGGCATGGGGCATCGCCCGGGCCTCCGCCGCCAGGCGCCGCGCCCCGACCTCTGCCGCCAGCCGGGCGACTTCGGGCCCGATGCGTCCGTTCGTCAGCCGCACGTCCCAGTCGCCGCACTGCTCGCCCGCCTGCTCCAGGTATCGGGCATCGACCATGACCAGCGCCGCGGCCTCGGTGACCAGCAGCGTGCCGGACCAGCCGCTGTGATGCTCCTCCCCCTGCTCGAGCACGAACCCGGACAGCCAGCGCTTGGTGGCGGGGCTGCTGATCAGCAGGCCGTCCGTGCCGGCGGAAGCCAGGATCCCGCGCGCCCGCGCGAGGCGGTGCTGCGTTCCGGTCGACGTCAGGCGGCGCACTCCGAGTTGGCACGCTGCTGGTTGGCCAGCTGCATGGCGTACGTCCGCGCGAAATAGTGCGATCCGTTGCGCTGGCCGTTGGGACAGGCCGCGACGAAGTAGTAGTAGCCGCTTGCCGTGTCGGCTCGTGCCACGGCTTGGAGTGACGCGGCCCGTGGCGAGGCGATTGGGGTGGGCGGCAGCCCGGGATTGACGTACGTCTGGAACCCGGAGAGCCGCTTCGGCAGCTCAACGTCGCTGCCGCCGACCTGCAGCGGCTGCCACCACTCGATGGTTCCCCAGTCCTCGACCGCGGCGTCGCGGTTGGCGTCGGTCGCCAGCGCGTATTGCAGCGTGGGATCGGCGTTCAGCAGGCCGCGCGTCTCCGCGTCGGGATGGTCGAGGCGGTTGAGGTAGACGCCGGCGATCTTCGGCCGTTCCTTGTCGAGCACAGCCTCGCGCTCGACAATGCTCGCCAGGATCACCGCCTCGTCGATGTTCAGGCCCTGGCGCCGAATGCCGTTGCGGATCCCCGGCGTCAGCCGCTCCCCGAAGGTGGCCAGCAGCGTGTCCAGCACCTCGCGCGCGTCCCAGTTGCCATCCATCCGGTAGGTATCTGGATAGAGGTAGCCCTCCAGGGTGCGACCCTTGGGCAGATCGGCCAGGAAGTCGTACTTGCGGACCAGGTCCGCCGGGGGGTCCTCCACCAGCGACACGAAGTCCTTCATGTTCATGGTCAGCTTCGTCGTGCGCAGGTAGCCGACGATCTCCTCCAGGCGCCAGCCTTCCTGCAGGGTGACGGTCACCTCCGGTCCAGCCTGC
>DASSEC010000091.1:0-5642 GCA_035696685.1 Candidatus Limnocylindria bacterium
GATCGGTTCAACCCGGCGGGCCAGGCCTGGGGCCTACCGCCGTTCGTCCCGTCGCGGCTGCGGCTGGCCGGTTACGCGCCCATCGCCGAGACGATCCGCCGCTCCCTCCGCCCGGGCGGAGGCGTGCGCATCGATCACATCCTGGGGCTCTTCCGCCAATGGTGGGTGCCGGACGGTGCCCGGCCGCAGGATGGCGCCTACGTCCGCCAGCCGACCGAGGAGCTGCTGGCCGTGCTGGCCATCGAGAGCCACCGAGCCGGGGCCATCGTCATCGGCGAGGACCTCGGCACCGTCCCGGTCGGGGTCCGGCGCCGCCTGGCGGCGGCCAATGTGCTCTCGACCCGGCTGGCGTACTTCGAGGATCGGCCGCCACCGCGCTGGCCTCGACGCTCGCTCGCGGCCGTCACCACCCACGACCTACCGACCCTGGCCGGGACCTGGAGCGGCGCGGATGCCGGTGACCAGGCCGCCGCCGGCCTCCCCGCGGATCGGCGTGCGCTGGGCCTGCTGCGCCGCCGTCTGGCGCGTCTCGGCGGCCTGGGTGAGGATGCCGGGCTGGACGCGGCGCTGCTGGCCGTGCACGAGGCCATCGCCGCCGCCCCATCGGTCCTGGCGCTCGCCTCGCTGGAGGACGCCACGCTGGACCCGCGGCGTCCCAACCTGCCCGGCACGACACGCCTGCAGCGCGACAACTGGTCCCACGCGCTGCCGCTCACCCTGGACCAGCTCGAGCGCGACGCGCTCGTCCGGCGCCTGGCCGCCGCAATGGCGCGCGACTAACCCTCGGGCAGCAGCACCAGGGTCGCCAGCGGCGGGAGCGTCAGCGTCACCGACGCCGGCTGCCCATGCCAGGTCTCGGCCATGGCCTCGATCGCGCCCAGGTTGCCCAGGTTCGAGCCGCCGTAGTGCTGCGAGTCGGAGTTCAGCGCCTCGCGCCAGCGCCCCCCCAATGGCACGCCCAGCCGGTACCCCTCGCGCGGTACGGGCGTGAGGTTCTGCACGATCACCGCCACTGCCTCGCCCGCACGGCGGATCCAGGAGAACACCGACGCCTCCACGTCCGAGGCATCGATCCATGCGAACGTGCCGGGCTCGGGATCCGCCGCCCACAGGGCCGGCGTCGACGCATAGAGGTTGCCCAGGTCCGCCAGGAAGCGACCGAAGCCGGCGCGCATCGGCTCATCGGCCAGGGAGGCATCGAGCGCGCGGTCGTGGCTCCACTCCGTCCAGGGGGCCAGCTCGGTGCGCATGAACAGCAGCTTCTTGCCCGGCTGGGCGTACATGTTCGCCACCAGGCAACGCAGGTTGGCGAAGCGCTGCCATTCGTCGCCGGGCATCTTGGTCAGGAGCGAGCCCTTGCCGTGCACGACCTCGTCGTGCGACAGCGGCAGCACGAAGTGCTCGGTGTGCATGTACAGGCCGCGGAAGGTCAGCCGATTGTGGTGATAGCGGCGGTGCACCGGGTCCTCATGGAAGTAGGCCAGCGTGTCGTGCATCCAGCCCATGTCCCACTTGAAGCCGAATCCCAACCCGCCCAGGTAGGTCGGCCGCGTGACGCCCGGGAAGGCGGTGGACTCCTCGGCGATGGTCACCGCCCCAGGGTGGTGGCCGTAGAGCTTTTCGTTGACCTCGCGCAGGAAGGCGATGGCCTCCAGGTTCTCGTTGCCGCCGAACTTGTTCGGCTGCCACTCGCCCTTCTTGCGCGAATAGTCCAGGTACAGCATCGAGGCCACCGCGTCGACCCGCAGCCCATCGATGTGGTAGCGGTCGCACCAGAACAGGGCGTTGGCAACGAGGAAGTTGCGGACCTCCGGCCGTCCGTAGTCGAAGATCAGCGTGCCCCAGTCCGGATGCTCGCCGCGCTTCGGGTCGGCGTGCTCGTAGAGCGGCGTGCCGTCGAACAGGCGCAGGGCGAAGTCGTCGTTGGGAAAGTGGGCGGGCACCCAGTCCAGGAGCACACCGATTCCCGCGTTGTGCAGCGCGTTCACCATGGCGCGGAAGTCGTCCGGCGTGCCGAAACGGGCGGTCGGCGCGTAGTAGCCGGTGACCTGGTAGCCCCAGGAGCCATCGAACGGGTGCTCGGCCACGGGCAGCAGCTCGACGTGCGTGAAGCCGAATCGCCGGCAATGCTCCACCAGCCGCTCCCCGGCCTGGCGGTAGCCGAGCCAGGAGCCATCGTCGTTTCGCATCCACGAGCCCAGGTGGACCTCGTAGATCGCCATCGGCTGCCGATACAGGTCGGTCTCGGCACGCCGCGCCATCCAGCCGCCATCGGTCCAGCCATCGTCGCCGCCGATGTCCCAGACGCGTGACGCCGTCTCCGGCCGCACCTGCTGCGAGAAGCTGAACGGGTCCGCCTTGACGCGCAGCTTCCCGTCCGCGCCGAGCACCTCGTACTTGTAGAGGTCGCCCGCGGCGACCCCGGGCACGAACAGCTCCCAGACCCCGGTCCCGCCCAGGGAGCGCATCGGGAAGAGTCGGCCATCCCAGCGGTCGAAGTCACCCACCGCCCGGACGCTGCGCGCGTTGGGCGCCCAGACCGCAAAGGCCACGCCCGCCACACCGTCCTGCGTCCGCGGATGCGCGCCGAGCACCTCCCACAGCCGTTCGTGGGTCCCCTCCCCGATGAGGTGCAGGTCAAGCTCGCCAAGCGTCGGCAGGAACCGGTACGGGTCATCGCGCTCCCAGGCGTTGCCGTCGGCGAAGCGGAAGCGGAGCCGATACGCCCCGCCCGGGGCCAGGTCGGTGGCCACCGCCCACAGTCCGCCGCCGAGCGGTTCCATCGGCGTGTCCACGCCATTCGCGACGAGCTCAACGCTCCGGGCGTCGGGGTGGAAGGCTCGCACCACCGCCCCGTGCTCGCCGCCGTGCAGGCCCAAGATGGCGTGCGGATCGTGGTGCTCCCCGGCGGCCAGCCGCTGGGCGTCGGCCGCGGCGGGCCTGAGCAGCGGGATGGTGGACGGCGTTGGCCTAGCCATGTGCAGCGTGCTCCGCGCTCAGGTCGCGATCCTCCATCTCCCAGGCATGGTCCAGCACGTGATAGGCGCTGTGCCGCAGCAGATACGGAATGGTCCAGTTCCCAAGCGGCTTGCCCTCCGCGCGCCAGGCGCGCATGGCTTCCACGAACCGGTCCCGGTGCATGGCGCGGGCCGTGGTCGGCAGCAGCTCCTGCCATTCGGGCGGCTCCGGCACCTTGACGCGCCTGGCGAAGTCACCGCTCTCCACCCTGAGCACGTGTCCGATGATCTCGTCGCGTTGGCGCCCGCCCCCACGCGGCCCGGGGCGCAGCTCCGGCGAGACCCGCTTCGCGACCTCGTCGAACTCTGCCCAGGCGGCACGCAGGAGGGCGAGGCGCCGCTCGAAGGTGCGGTCGTCAACCGGGACGCGATCCTCGCCCGAGGGCGCGAAGGAGATGCCCCAGAAGTCCGTTGAACCGGTGCCGGTATGGCGGCCCACAACGGTCACGCGCTGCTGACGCTCGAGTTCGGCGCCGAGGCGCGCACGCCTTGCCACGGCCAGGTAGCGCGGCACGTATGACCGCAGCTTGTCGACGGCTTCCTCCTCGGACTTGCCGTTGCGCTCCAGGCCCGGCCAGTCAGCGGCGATGGCGACCCAGCGCTTCCCCTTGGGCGCCTCCTCAATCAGCACCCGCAGCTGTCCACTCATCGGCACACGCTACAGGAGGCGGCGAGGACCGTCGAACGCGGGACCGTGTGCTAGGGTTGCCACGCCCACCGAACCGACCGCGGATCCGCCGGTGCCACGGTTCCGCGAAGCACCACGAGAGGAATCCTTGGGACTCTTCGACGGCCTGCTCGGCATCCTCAGCCATGACGTCGGCATCGACCTCGGGACCGCGAACACGCTGGTCACCGTGCGGCATCGCGGCATCGTCATCAGCGAGCCGTCGGTGGTGGCCATGGACACTCGCAGCAAGCGGGTGCTGGCCATCGGCGCAGAGGCGAAGCGCATGGTCGGCCGTACGCCAGCCAACATCGTCGCCATCCGGCCGCTGCGGGACGGGGTGATCAGCGACTTCGACGTCACCGAGCAGATGATTCGGTACTTCATCGCCAAGGTGCACGAGCGCTTCGCCCAGATCCGCCGGCCGCGGGTCCTGGTCGGCATCCCGTCGGGCGTGACCGAGGTCGAGAAGCGGGCCGTGCGCGACGCCACCGTGAACGCCGGCGCCCGTTGGGCACGCCTCATCGAGGAGCCGATGGCGGCGGCCATCGGCGCCGGGCTGCCGGTCTCGGAGCCGTCGGGCAGCCTGATCGTGGACGTTGGCGGCGGCACGACCGAGGTGGCGGTCATCAGCCTGGGCGGCATCGTGGTCAGCCGAAGCGTACGGATCGGCGGCGACGAGATGGACACCGATATCGTCAGCTTCGCCCGCCGCGAGTACAACCTGCTGATGGGCGAGCGCACGGCCGAGGAGATCAAGATCGCCGTCGGGTCGGCCTATCCCACCGAGGACAGCCGCACCACCACATTCCGCGGCCGCGACCTGCTGACCGGCCTGCCTCGCAGCGTCGAGGTGGGCAGCGACCAGATTCGCGAGGCGCTGGAGCCCTCGGTCGCGCAGATCATTGACGCGATCAAGGAGACGATCGAGGAGACGCCGCCGGAGCTGGTGGCGGACATCATGGACCAGGGCATCGTGCTGGCCGGCGGCGGGGCGCTGCTGTCCGGGCTGGACAAGCGCGTGGCCGAGGCGACACAGATGCCCGTCCACATCGCCGATGACCCGCTGACCTGCGTGGTGCGCGGCACTGGACGCGTCCTCGAGGACCTGGACTCCCTGGAGCGCGTCCTGGTCAGCGAGCAGTTCACCCGCGCGCCGCGCTGACGAGCGCGGCGCCATCGGCTCGCACCGATGATCGGCGGACCCCACCGGCGCAGCCGGAACGGGCTGTGGTTCGCAGCCTTCACCATCACCTCGCTCCTGCTGCTGCTCGCCTCCCAGACCGATGCGGCCCTGACGCTGCAGCGGGTGAGCGCCAGGGCGCTCGACCCGATCCGCCAGACCATCGGCGGCGTCGGCGCGGGGATCGCGGGCGTGTTCGGCACCATCGGCGAGATCGACCGCCTGCGCACCGAGAACGATGACCTGCGCCGCAGCCTGGCCGGGGCGCAGCAACGCATCGCTGAGCTGCAGGAAGCGGCCGCCGAGAACGCGGAGCTACGCGGGCTGCTGGGCCTGACCAAGTCCCTCGACATGGACCTGCTGCCGGTCCGGGTGATCAGCCGCGACCCGTCCAACTTCACCTGGGACCTGGGGATCGACGCCGGAACCGACGATGGCGTGGCCGTAGGCATGCCCGTGGTCGGCTCTGCCGAGGGCGCCGGCGCCCTGGCCGGCACGGTCGTCTCGGTTGGAGCTGACACCGCGACCGTGCGGCTGATCGTCGATACCCGCTCGAGCGTGGTGGCGATCGACCAGCGATCACGCGCGCTGGGGCTGGTGCAGGGCCAGCTCGGCGGCCAGCTGGTCATGGTCCAGGTCGACATCACCGATTCGCTGCAGGAGGGCGATGCCGTGGTCAGCGCCGGGCTGCAGCTCTCCGGCGGGGCGGCACGCAGCCCCTACCCCAAGGGCCTGCTGATCGGCGCGGTGCAGGCAGTCCAGCACGACAGCAATG
>DASSEC010000092.1:0-7302 GCA_035696685.1 Candidatus Limnocylindria bacterium
GCTCGATCCCCACGACCTGCACTTCGCCGACTCCAACCCGACTTGCGGCGACGAGATGAGCATGACGCTGCGCCTGGACGAGGCGAGGAACGCCATTGCCGACGTCGCCTTCGATGGCCGCGGCTGCGCCATCAGTCAGGCGTCAGCCTCGATCCTCACCGACGAGCTGCGTGGCCAGACGCTGGACGAGGTTCGGGCCATCGATCCCAAGCACGTGCTGGACGAGCTGGGGGTGCCCATCGGCCCCGCCAGGCTGAAGTGCGCGCTGCTGAGCTACAAGGTGCTGCAGGGCGCGGTCGCCGGCAGCGAGGTTGCCTGGCCGGAGGAGGCCGAGGCGAGCCTGGCCTGATCGGCCGATGACCGATACCGCCGCGTCCGCCCGCTCCGTGGGCGCCGCCGAAGCCGTTCGCCTGGCCGCTGACGGCCACCGGGTGATCGACGTGCGCCAGCCATCGGAGTGGGACGCGGGCCACATCCCCGGCGCCACCCTGCTGCCGCTCGGCGATCTCCCATCCCGACTCGCCGAGGTGCTGCCCGATCGCGACGAGCCGCTGCTGGTGCATTGCGCGGTTGGCGCGCGCTCCACGCGGGCATCCGCATACCTGGCGGCGAACGGCTACACCCGCGTGGCGAACATGGCCGCCTCGCTGGCCGACTGGCGCGTGGCCGGCGGGCCGTGGGAAACGCCATCGTCCGCGCTCACCGAGGAGCAGTCGCGCCGATACGCCCGTCAGCTGCTGGTCCCAGGGGTGGGTGCAGACGGCCAGCGGCGGTTGCTCGAGGCGCGGGTCCTGGTCGTCGGCGCGGGCGGGCTCGGCTCGCCGGCGGCGGTGTACCTGGCGGCCGCGGGGATCGGCACCATCGGCCTGCTGGACGATGACGTGGTAGAGCTGTCGAACCTGCAGCGGCAGGTGCTGCACGCCACGAGTCGCATCGGCCAGCCCAAGACCTCGTCGGGACGGACCGCGCTCGAGGCGCTGAACCCGACGGTGAGAGTCATCGAGCACCCGGAGCGGTTGGATGCGTCGAACGCAGAGCGGCTGCTCGCGGGATACGACGTCATCGTGGATGGCAGCGACCGCTTCGAGACGCGCTACGTCGTTAACGATGCGGCGGTCATGCTGCGCAAGCCGGTGGTCCACGCATCGGTCTACCGGTGGGAGGGCCAGGTCACCACGCTCGTTCCGTTCGAGGGGCCGTGCTACCGCTGCCTGCATCCCGTTCCACCGCCCGCGGAGCTGGCGCCCGACTGCGACGTGGCAGGCGTCATGGGCACGCTGCCCGGCATCGCTGGCACGCTGCAGGCGAACGAGGCCATCAAGCTGGTCCTCGGCGTTGGCGAGCTGCTGGTCGGCCGGCTCCTCACCTTCGACGCCAGCAGCGTCGAGTTCCGCGAGATCACCGTGCCCCGCGATCCGGCCTGCCCGGCCTGCGGCGAGGGCGCCGCGTGACGGCATCGTCCACGGCGCTGGGGCTTACCCTGCCGGCGTCGATCGCGGCCGCCCTGGCTGCGCACGCCCATCGGGAGCTGCCGAACGAGGCCTGCGGCCTGCTCGCCGGCGACCCCGCCACCGGCCGCGTCCGCACCTTCCATTCGGCTCGAAACGAGCACGCCTCTCCGCTGCGGTTCAGCGTCGACGCCCGAGACCTGGTGCGCATCACCTATGAGCTGGAGGCCATGGGCCAGGCCCTGCTGGCGATCTTCCACTCCCACCCGCGCTCGGCAGCCAAGCCGTCGGCCACGGACGTGCGCGAGGCGCGCTATCCCGACGCGCTGCACGTGCTGTCGGGCAGCCAGGGCGAGCTGCGAGCGTGGCGGATTCGCGGCGGATACGCAACCGAGGTCGCGCTGAGCGTCGCCGCGGACTAGACCGGGTGGCGGTCGAGCAGCGTGCGCCTGGCCGCGTCGACCAGCAGGTCCACCCCCGGCGATCGCTCCTCACCGCCCGAGCGGTAGGCCAGCAGGTACTGTCCGGGCGCGGATGGAATCCACTGCGCCGATGCGAAGCGCAGCCCCACGATGGCGTCCGGCGCCACCTCGGTGGCGATCGCCTTCAGCGCTCCATCCAGCCGGGCGGGATAGCCGTGCAGGTCTCGGCTCTCGACGGACGCCACTGCGTTCGCCGGATCCACCCGCAGCACGTACAGGTCGGCTCCCGCGGCCTCGGCAGGCGAGCCGGCTACCTCGAGCGTGCAGGTGGACGGTCCGCACGACCCGCCGATCACCAGCTGCGGCCAGCGCTCGCCATTCCAGGTCCACAGCTCGTTCGCCACGGCTGCCGCGATCTGGCGGGTCTGCAGCTCGGCCGGCACGCCCCCCGGCCGGCGCGAGTCGCGCATGGCCCGCAGGACCGCCGCGCCGTCGTACGGTCGCGCCGGGACTGGGCCGGGAGACGTCGGCTCGGCCGTGGGCTCGCCGCCAGAAGGAGTGCCGGAAGCTGTCGCCACAGCCTGCGACGCAACGGGTGCCGTCGCGGTGCACGCCGCCAGCGCTACCGTCAGCAGCAGGACGGCGAGGTGATGCGGCGCCATCGGCCTGGTCAGGGCAGCGATACAGCCGAGGCATAGATCCAGTACGCGGCCCATTTGCCGCTCAGGGCGTAGTGGCGGGCCGTGCCGTTGATGATGGCCCACGCGGCGAGCAACGTGGTCTGGCTCGAAGACACGGACGCCGACTTGGAGGAGCGGACCTTGCCGCTGTCGTAGTAGCGGTAGCCGGCGTGCGATCCGGAAGTCACACGCCCGGACGCTGCCGCCAGGTCGGTCAGCTGGACGACGCCCGGCAGGTGCGCCTGGCGGTCCTCGGTCACCCAATAGCCGTCGAGCGGCCCGCTCGACACGCGCAGGCGCCGGATGCCGTTGATCACGGCGCGCTGGTCGGCGCTCACGACGGTCGTGGATCGGACACGCCAGGTCTTGGAGCCGGCGGTCGCCGCACCGCTGAACCGCCGGCCGGTGTGCGCGCCGGCCCTCAGCTCCAGGTCCCGCCCGGCGGGGAGCGATTGGACGCCCACGGAGCCGATGATCCCCGCCGCGCCCGACTCGCGCACCCAGTAGCCGGCCAGCCTGCCGCCGCCGATCTCCAGCCAGATCCCCGGGAGGCCGGGCCGGGTCGCGCGTCGGCTCACGGCCACGCTTGTCTTCGAGGAAAGGGTGATGGTTTTCGATCCGGTTCGCAGCCCGGCACCGTTGAACTGGTACCCGTGGTGGGTGCCGGCCTTCAGCGACGCGCGGCGGTCGAGCCGTTCGTCAGCCCGGCTGGCAGGACTGCGCACGTGCAGCGTCCAGCTAGTGGCCTTCAACCGGTTGCCCGCCCGGTCGGCGATTGCGCTCCCCAGCCGCGCCTCGTACCAACCCGCCTCGAGCGCGGCATTGGGTCGCAGGCTGGCGACCCGGGCGGCCGATGAGTAGGTGACGCTGGCCCCGACCGTCGCGCCGGTGGCCATCCGCCGGAGGCTGAACGTGGTTCCGTCGACGTTCGTCACCGCCTCGTTGAAGACCGCCCGCACCGGCGAGCTCGGGACGACCCACGGCTCGCCGCCGGCAGGCGCGTGGCTCTCCAGCCGAGGCGGCGTGGCGTCGCGCACCTTGGCCCAGGCCAGCCCGTAGGTTTCGCTGGTGCCGTCGAAGCGCGTCTGCTGGACGTCGATGGTGGCGGTGCCGGTGGCGGGCATCGTCACCTCGACGAACTCGTAGGCATTGTCGAGGGTGAAGGAGCCCGCGTCGGATCCATCGGGGCCGATGACGCGGAGGTCCAGATCGGTTCGCAGCACATCGGTCTTCGACAGGTTGCCGGCACCGGACGTGTGGCTGTTCCAGGCCAGCGCGACGCGCAGACGATCGCCGGCCTGGACGCTGATCTGCTGCGTGACCCGGTCACCCGATTTCATGGCGCCGAGCCGATAGCCGCCGAACGTCCCGTCGCCCGGGTGCGCAATGAGGTTCGTCCAGTAGGCGGAGGCCATGCCGACGCCCTCGTGATCCACGTTGCGCGAGCCATCCGGCATTGGCACGCGGTGGACGGCGCCGGCCATGAGCACCGCCCGCGCGCCCTCCGGCCACGCGGCCAACACCGGTTCATTGGCGATGAGCTGCGCGGCGATGCCCGCCACGATCGGCGTGGCGACGCTGGTCCCGCTGGCCGCCAGCCCATTGGCAGTGCGCACGGCGACGGCCGGCGCCACGAGGTTTGGCTTGTTGAAGTCGCCGTGCGCATTCCAAGGGTCGGCTGGTCGGTCAAACCAGTTGCTGCCGTTCGACCCGGGGACGTACCAGATCCGATCGTCCGAGCGGCTCTTCGTCCCATGGTCGTTGACACCGCCCACCGTCAGGACGTTATAGCCCGTGCCCGGAGAGCCGATCTGCCAGCCGTTGAAGTTCACGTAGTTGCCCACGGCAGACACGGGCAGCCGCCCGTCGCTGTCGGCGATCGCGTCGAAGTAGCGGCGTGCCTCCTCGGCGCCGGTCGCTGTGTCCTGGACCAGGCTGGTGTTGACGATGTCGGCGTCACCGCCCGACGGCGAGATGGCCCAATCGGCCGCGGCGATGATGCGGCGATCGTAGGTCAGTGAGGCGTGGTAGCCGCCAGTGCTCGACGAGATGATCGACGCGCCCGGCGCGACGCCCCGATACGAGCCGCTCTGGCTCGCGACCGCGCCCGCCACCCAGGTGGGATGGTCGAAGGTGCTGCCTCCGCCGTACGCGAGGGAGCCGCTGGTGCTGTGCGACTTCACCACCGTGCCGGCCATGTCGCCGCTTCTGCGCACGTTGTGATACTCGACCACCGCCACGCGAACGCCGTCGCCGCGATCGCCGCCGCCGTCGGTCCAGTTGGCATCCACCGCGTCGCCAGCGGCCGACATGGCGGGCTTCCAGCGCGCCTCCAGGCCCAGCGCAGTGACGTCGGCCCGCTGGGCCAGCGCGCCCACCGCCGGTGCCGGCAGGTCGGCGAAGAGGACCGGGGCGGAGCTGCTGACATAGGCGACGGTGCCGCCCAGCTGCTCGACGCGCGCGCGAAGCCCAACCGCCGCAGCCGCGTACGTATCCCGACGGGCACGCCACAGCTCGCCGCGCAGGCTGCGGATGGTCGTCAGGCTACTGGCCAGCGGGCGGTCGCCCACCCACTGCACCTGCGGATGACGCGCGCGGACCGTCGCCTCGGCAGATCCGGTGTCTACCGCCAGCCATACCGCGACCGGGAGCCTCTCACCCTTCGCCGTTGCCATGCGCGACGACAGGGCTTCGCGCAGCGCGCGATCGGCCTTGCGGTCCAGCGCTGTTGCTGCAGCGGCCGCGGCACGCTCGAGACCGGTCAGCAGGTCCGGCCCGCCGGTCCGTCCTCCGGCGTCGCGGTAGACGAGCCGGATGCGGCCGGTTCGGCGGTCGATGAGCTTGCCGGCCCACAGCGCAGCCCCGTTCGGGGCGCGCACGCCGCGCTCGTAGATCAGTCGATAGTCGGCCGCGCCGCCGCCGTCGCGCTGCGCCAGGAAATCCGCGGCCGCGGCAGCGTTCGGGCGAGCGGCCCGCGAGACGCGTGGCTCGTTGATGAGCGACCCGGCAAGCAGGGCGAGCATGAGCAACAAGGCCGCCGGCCGCAATCGAGTCATGGGCGCGGTGCGGGCACGTCGCGCACGGTGGTCCTCGTCAGGGCTCGCCCACCTCCATCGTATGACATTGTCACACGCCAATGTGTGGCCGATCCGAGCGTAACCGCGCCGCTGCCCCCGGTCGATGACCCGTTCGTTCGGGGCCTCGTTGGTCGGGTACCCTGTCGGCCATGACCTTGCTCCCAGCCGCCATCGAGCCGTTCGCGCCATCGGTCTATCGGCGGCGGCTGGAAGGCGTTGCAGGGGAGGCTGATCGCCGCGGTTTGGCCGCGCTGCTCGTGACGCCCTCGCCGGACTACGCGTACCTGCTCGGCTATCTCCCACCGGCTCTCGAACGCCTGACGTGCCTGGTGCTGCCGGCATCGGGCTCGCCATCGCTGGTCGTGCCGCGGCTCGAGGAGCCGCTGGCGCGACATCAGCTGGGGGAGCTGGCCGACGACGTCGAGCTCGTCGGCTGGGAGGAAACCGACGACCCGTTCCGCCTGGTGCGCCGCCTCCTGTCCGGGGCGACGGGTCGAATGGGGGTGCAGGACCAGATGCATGCGCGATTCGTGCTGCGCCTGCGAGCCGCGCTCGACCCGGTCGAGCTGGTGGAGGCCGGGCCGTCGATCTCCGCCCTGCGACGGGTCAAGGATGCCGGCGAGATCGACCGGCTCCGGGCGGCAGCGGCGGCCGCAGATGCCGCCATGGACCAGGTCACCGCCGAGCCCCTGGCCGGGCGGACAGAAGCCGACGTGAGCCGTCGTGTCAACGAGCTGCTGCTGGGCGCCGGCCACGAGACTGCTGACTTCGCAATCGTGGCCTCCGGACCGAATGCTGCCAGCCCGCACCACGAGGCCGGGCAGCGGGTGATCGGCGTAGGCGACGCGGTGGTGCTCGACATCGGCGGCACCCTGGCCGGCTACTGCAGCGACACCACGCGCACCGCGTTCGTCGGCGAGCCGGCAGGAGACTTTGCCGACCTCTACGCAGTGCTGCGTGCCGCCCAGGCTGCCGCCTGTGATGCCGTGGCGCCGGGGGTGATGGCGGAGGCCATCGACGCCGCGGCTCGCGACGTCATCGCGGAGGCTGGATTTGCCGATCGGTTCATCCATCGGACCGGCCATGGAATCGGCATGGAGACCCACGAGGAGCCGTACCTGGTCGCCGGCAACGAGGAGCCGTTGCAGAACGGCAACGTCTTCAGCGTTGAGCCGGGCATCTACCTCGAGGGGCAGTGGGGCGCGCGGATCGAGGACATCGTGGTCTGCACCGACTCCCACGGCGAGCGCCTGAACACTTCCAGCCGGGAGCTGCGCATCGTCGACTAGGGCCGGCTACTCGGAGGGACCTCCGCGGCCATGCCTTCGGCACCGCCCTCGCGATAGGAGCCGACCAGCGAAACCAGCACGCTGTCCACTGCCGCGGTCGCCTCGCGATGGGCTGCCGTCACGTCGGTCACGTCGGCCGCGCGCCGCCGCAGGTGCGCCCCGATGGCCTCGAGGACCGGGGAGCGGTAGAACAGGAATGCCTCCACTGCCTCGGCCAGGGACAGGCCCGCACGCGAGGCCTCGCCGCCATAGAGCGCGCCCATCTTCTGCGCCTCGGCCAGCAGCAGCTCGCGCTCGGCCCGACGACGTGCTGCCACGTACTCCAGCACGAGCTGGAACGTCCGCTGGCCCCAGCGCCTGAACTCGTCACGCTGCTCACCGCTGAG
>DASSEC010000093.1:0-2510 GCA_035696685.1 Candidatus Limnocylindria bacterium
CGTCTAGGCGCTCAACAGGCAGCACAACGCCGGCCCGGATCACTGGCCCGATGGGAGCTCCTCCCGTCGGGCCGGTTCATTGTTGATGCCCCGTTAGACCGGTGGCACGTCCAGGGCGGCACGCCCGCGCGGCCGGGACGAGGTGCCCCGCGGGGACCGTGAGCCGCCTGATCCGTCGGCTCCGTTGCGCATGGCGGTGAGAGCGCCCGTGCGGGACAGCTCCTCGTCGTAGATCGCCTCGATCTGGCGGACGTGGGCCTCCATGCTGAAGCGCTCCGCCACGATCCGGTAGCCGGCCTCGCCCATGCGGGCACGAAGCGCTGGAGAAGTGGCGAGCCGCGCAATCGCGGCGGCCAGGGCGGCCGGATCGGCAGGTGGGACCAGGTACCCGGAGACGCCATCGGCCACGACTTCAGGAATGCCGCCAACCGCCGAAGCGACCACGGGAATCCGACGCGCCATGGCTTCGAGGATGGAGATGCCCTGTGCCTCGCGCAGGGAGGGCAGCACGGCGACGTCCAGGTCAGCGGTCAGCGCCGCCACGTCCTCGCGACGGCCGGTGAAGATGATCCGATCGCGCGCCGGGGCGGGCAGTGCGGTCGCCTGGGCGCGCAGGGCCGCGCACTCGGAGCCCTCGCCCACGATCGCCAGGTACGTATCGGGTGCCGCAGCCACGACATCGGGCCAGGCCGCGACCAGGTGCGTGTGACCCTTCTCCGCCTCGAGCCGCGCCACCACGCCAACCAGCACCGCCGAACTGGGAATGCCCGACTCGCGACGGAGGGCGCAGCGCGGCGCCGGAGCGGCAAAGCGGGAGAGATCCACGCCATTCGGCACCACGGAATAGGCCGCTCCCCCACGTCCCTCCGCGCGGACCTTGGCCAGGATGCTTGCCGACGGGACGACCAGCCGGTCCATGGCCGGCGTCAGCGCGGCCAGCGCGGCCACGTCTTCCGGGGAGCGGACGCGCGACGAATGGACCGTGGCCATGATCACCGGCGTGCCGGCGGCCAGCGCCGCGCGCACTCCCACGACCTCGGCGCGGAACATGTGGGCGTGGACGAGGTCGATCTCCTCGCGCCGCAGCCAGGCGGCGAGCTCGCGGACCGCGGCCTCGTCATCGGCCTCGTTAATCACGTCGACCTGCAGGCCCAGCCGCCGGATGCGCTGTACGGCGCTTCCCGCGGACAGCGAGAGGGCCCGGACGTCGTACTTCGCGCGGTCCAGCCGCAGGAGCAGGCCCGTGTAGCTCTCCTGCGCCCCGCCATTGCCGCCGGTGGCGAGCAGCTGCAGCAGCCTTGGCCGTTGATGGCCGCTGGACCGATGCGTCCGGCGGTGCCTCGAGTAGGGCGCTCCCGCGATCGCCGCCTCGTGGTCCGGGGCAGGGCGAGCCAGTGTGCGGGGGCGGGACGGGGTCACCGGCTGATGCTATTCCCGGGCGCTTTGCTCGTCAAAGCGGTGGTTGGGCGCGAGCCCGGCTCGTTACCCAGCCAGTGGGGTGATCCGGCCGCGGGGCGAGGCAGCCGGTAATTCCGCCGCTGCCTCATCCACTCCCGGGGTGAACCGGGCGGAGGAGCGGGCACATCACGACGTTCCTCCGCCCAATCACCCGCGTGTCGGGTGAGGCGACCCCGATCAGGGACCGGGATGGCTATCCGAGGTCGGATGGCTGTCGCCCGTCGGATGATCATCCGCGGTCGGATGGTCCGGCGGAGTCGCGGGCGCTCCGGCGCCGGCAGCGGCCGGACGCGCATGGTTGGTGATCGCGTCCGCGGCCTTCGACAGGCCAGCCGCAGCCGCCTCGGCCGCTGCCGTCAGCGCGTCCTGCGCATGGCTGTTGGCGTGCGTTGCCGCGGCGGCCAGGTGGTCATGGATTGCTGCTGCCAGATCTGCAAGCTTCTCGGCATCGGCTGCCTGATCGGGTGCTGCCGCCGGATTCGCGGCGGCGTTTCCCTGCGCATGATCCTGCGCGTGGCTCATGGCGTTCGTGACGCCCTGGACGCCGCCAGCGGCGACGGCGAGCCCGACCAGCAGGCTCAAGACCCAAGAGAGCATGGCGTTCTCCCGTTCGTGTTCAGCTGGGCGGTGAGGCCGCGGATGATCCGGTCGCGAGACCAGGGGATGCGCCCGCAGGGCGCGCTGCAGCCTCTAATAAGGGTAACGATCCGGGCGGAATGGCGTTAGGGTCGCCGATCAGCAGCTCCCTGTGCCGGAGTCGGTGAAGCCGGATTGGCCAAGGGCGACGTACCGCCACTGGTAGCCGCCGGGCTGAAGCTCCATCCACAGCGCCCCATACGCCTGGTTGGAACGGGTCTGAGTCGTGGCAAGCGGGCGACCAGGCCATGCATACAGCGAGCGGCCGCCGGTCCCGACCACGAACTCCCGCACCCCGTCCACGGAGATCCGCTCGTAGTCGTGGTCGTGGCCGTTCAGGATCACGTCCACGCCGGCGCGCTCGAGCTGAGACCAGAACGGCTGCACGAAGGCATTCGACCCGTGGCGGCCCGAGC
>DASSEC010000094.1:0-6905 GCA_035696685.1 Candidatus Limnocylindria bacterium
GCCAATGACAACGCGCCCGGGCAGGTGGTCATCTCCGGCACGCGCGACGCGCTGCTCACCGCGGAGGACGCGCTCCGGGCGGCCGGCGCACGCCGGGTCATCTCGCTGCCGGTGTCGGGGCCGTTCCACTCACCGTGGATGGCCGAGGTCAGCGACCAGCTGGCCGCTGCCTTCGAGCAGGTCACCTGGTCGGACGCCCAGCCGCCGGTGGTGAGCAACGTGACCGCCGAGCCGGTCACGGACGCGGATCGGATCCGCAGCCTGCTGGCCGAGCAGGTGCGCTCGCCGGTCGAATGGGTGGCGTCGGTGCGCCGCATGGTCGAGGAGGGCGTGGACACGTTCCTCGAGTGCGGCCCTGGCAGCGCCCTCACCGGGATGGTCAAGCGCATCGCCCCCGGCACGCGAACCCTCAATGTCGCCGACGTCGCCACCCTGGACGCCAGCCTGCACGCACTCGCGGCCGCGCCGGTCGAGGCATCGGCCTAGATGTTCAGCAAGATCCTCATCGCCAACCGGGGCGAGATCGCGGTGCGCATCCTGCGCGCCTGCCGCGACCTGGACATCCCGGCCGTCGTCGCCTACAGCGAAGCGGACCACGACACGCTGGCCGTGCGCATGGCCGACGAGGCGGTCTGCATCGGCCCGGCGGAGGCACGCAAGAGCTACCTGAACCAGCCGGCGGTCGTGTCGGCGGCGCTCATCACCGGCTGCGACGCCGTGCATCCCGGCTACGGCTTCCTGTCTGAGGACGCGGGTTTTGCGGAGGTCTGCGCCGCGCACGACCTGCACTTCATCGGCCCTCGGGCAGAGGTCCTGGAGCGGTTCGCCAGCAAGTACGCGGTCCGCCGCATGCTGGCCGCCAATGGCCTGCCCACCGTGCCGGGCAGCCGCGGCATCGTCGGCGACGTCCGCGACGCGATGGACCAGGCCAACGAGGCCGGCTACCCAGTCCTGCTGAAGCCCTCCGCCGGCGGCGGCGGCCGCGGCATGCGGCTGGTCCGCTCGCCGCGTGAGCTGGAGCAGAGCCTGCCGCTGGCCCGCTCGGAGGCGCAGGCGGCCTTCGGCGATGACAGCATCTACTTCGAGAAGTGGATCGAGGAGTCGCGCCACGTCGAGGTCCAGGTCCTGATCGACCAGCACGGCAACGGCATCCACCTCGGCGAACGCGACTGCTCGGTCCAGCGGCGCCACCAGAAGATCATCGAGGAGGCGCCATCGCCGGCGATGGACGATGCCAGCCGGACGCGGCTGCACGACCTCGCCATCCGCAGCGTGCTGGCCGCGGGGTACGAGAGCGCCGGCACGCTCGAGTTCCTGCTCGACAAGGACGGCAGCTTCTACTTCATCGAGATCAACTGCCGGATCCAGGTCGAGCACCCGGTGACGGAGCTGCTCACCGGCGTCGATCTCATCGTCGAGCAGATCCGAACCGCGGCCGGGGAGCGCCTCTCACTGACCCAGGAGCAGATCACGCTGCGCGGCCACGCCATCGAGTTCCGGATCAACGCGGAGGACCCGGGCGACAACTTCTCGCCGCAGACCGGCGTGATCGAGCAGCTGCAGCTGCCCGGCGGTCCGGGCGTGCGCGTCGACACGCACCTGTTCGAGGGTTACGAGGTTCCACCGTTCTACGACTCGCTCCTCGCCAAGCTGATCGTCTGGGGGGAGACGCGCGCGCAGGCGGTGGCACGCTCGCGCCGGGCGCTCGCCGAGTTCCGGGTGGAGGGCGTGAAGACCAACCTGCCCTTCCATCGTGGGATCATCGACAACGCCGCGTTCCTGGACGCGGAGGTCAGCACCAATCTGCTGGACCGCGTGGGCCCGGCGGCCTTCGTGTCCGGCGGCACCTGAGATGGAGACGCCCGCAGAGCAAGTGACCGAGCCGATGACGACCAGCTCCCCCGCCAACGACCATGGGTACACGCTGCCGCTCGAGGCCGCGGACATCATGCGGATCCTGCCGCATAGGTACCCATTCCTCCTCGTGGATCGGATCGTAGAGCTGGAGCCCGGCAAGCGAGCGGTGGGCATCAAGAGCGTCACCGCCAATGAACCGCAGTTCACCGGCCACTTCCCGGGGCGACCCATCATGCCCGGCGTGCTGATGGTGGAAGCGCTGGCCCAGACGGCCGGCGTGGCCGTACTGACCCTGGAGGCCTATCGAGGCAAGCTGGGCCTCTTCGCGGGCATCGACGAGGTGCGCTTCCGGCGACTGGTGCAGCCGGGCGACCAGCTGCGCCTGGAAGTCACCGTCGAGAAGCTGCGCGGCATGTTCGGTCGCGTGCACGCTGTGGCCAGCGTGGACGGCGAGGTGGCGGTCGAGGGCAAGCTGTCGATCATCGTCCCGCGGGACCAGTCGCTGAACGTGGGGCTGGACGGTGGTTGACGGGGATCGCCGCGTGGTGGTGACCGGGATGGGAGCGCTCACGCCGCTCGGCAACGACGTGGCCAGCACCTGGGACGGCATGCTCGCCGGGCGCAGCGGCATTGGGCGCATCACCTCCTTCGATCCGTCGCGGGTCGACAGCAAGGTGGCGGGCGAGATCCATGGCTTCGACGCCGAGACGGTGATGCCCAAGAAGGAGGTCCGCCGCAACGACCGCTACGTGCATTTCGCCTGGGCCGCGACCGCCGAGGCGCTGCGTGACGCCGCGCTGGACAACCCCATCACCAGCGAGGACCTGGCGGAGCGCACCGGCGTGATCATCGGCTCGGGCATCGGCGGCATCAACACCATGATCCGCGACATCATCGAGGCGCACGACCTGGGCGTGGAGCGGATCGGCCCGTTCCTGGTCACCTCGATGATCCCGGACATGGGCGCGGGGTACGTGGCCATCTACGCCAACGCGCGGGGCCCGAACTACGCAACGGTCAGCGCCTGCAGCAGCAGCAACCATGCGATTGGCGATGCCCTGAACATCATTCGCCGCGGCGACGCCGACGTGATGATCGCCGGCGGCGCGGAGGCGGGGATCGGCGAGATCCCGGTCGCGGCCTTCAGCGCCATGCGCGCCCTGTCCACCAAGCGCAACGACGACCCCGAGAAGGCATCGCGCCCGTTCGACGCGGATCGTGACGGGTTCGTCATGGCCGATGGCGCGGGGATCCTGGTTCTCGAGGACCTGGCCCACGCGCAGGCGCGCGGTGCACGCATCCACGCCGAGCTGGTCGGATACGCGGCCACTGATGACGCGTCGCACATCACCCTGCCGGCTCCCGGCGGGCGTGGGGCGGTCGGCAGCATGAGCCGTGCACTCGCCGACGCCGGCCTGGGCATCGACGACATCGACTACATCAATGCCCACGGCACCAGCACCGGTCCGAATGACCGCTCGGAGACCGCCGCCATCAAGACCGTCTTCGGTGAGCGGGCGTACGCCGTCCCCGTCTCGAGCACGAAGAGCATGACCGGCCATCTCCTCGGCGCCGGCGGCGGGGTCGAGGCGATTGCCTGCATCCGGGCCATCGGCGACGGCTGCCTGCCGCCGACCATCAATTACGAGTTCCCCGACCCCGAATGCGACCTCGACTACGTCCCCAACGCCGCGCGACGCGCCGAGGTGCGCACCGCCATGAGCAACTCCTTCGGGTTCGGCGGGCACAACGCCACTCTGATCTTCCGTCGGTATGACGCTGCATGACCACGCCCGACCCGATCCTGCAGGCGGTGGACCTGCTGACGCCCGTCTTCGAGGCGAGCGGCCTGGACGAGCTGGAGGTCGAGGCCGGGGAGCTGACGGTCCGCCTGGCGCGCCACGCATCCACGGCGCCGCCCCCCACCTCCCCGAGCGCCGTCGCGCCGGCCACTGCACCCGAGGCGCCTACGCCCAGCAGCCCATGGGGCGAGCCGGCGCCCGGCCATCGCTTCGTGACGGCGCCCCTCACCGGCGTGTGGTACTCCGCGCCGTCGCCCGGGGCGCGCGCCTATGTGCAGGAAGGGGACGAGGTGGGGGTCGGATCGGTTGTGGGCCTGATCGAGGCCATGAAGCTGTTCAACGAGATCAAGTCAGAGGTCGGCGGGCGCGTGACCCGCACGTTCGTCGAGAGCGGCACGCTGGTGAAGCGCCAGCAGCCGTTGCTGGAGGTCGACCCGCGCGGATGATGCATCGGAGCTGGAGGCAGGCATGACGGCCAACGCGGTCATCACCGGATGGGGGATGTACGCGCCGAAGCGCGTCATGACGAACGACGAGCTGGCGGCGATGGTCGACACCTCCGACGAGTGGATCGTCACCCGCACGGGGATCAAGGAGCGGCGGATCGCGGCCGCGGACGAGACGACCACCACGCTCTCCGTCCACGCGGCGCGTGACGCGCTGGCGGTGGCCGGCCTGGACCCGGCGGATCTCGACCTAGTGATCGTGGCCACCTGCTCGCCCGACTACCCGCTGCCCGCCACGGCCGTGCTGGTGGCCACCGAGCTGGGCGCCACGCGGGCGGCCGGATTCGACCTGCAGGCTGCCTGCTCCGGCTTCCTCTACGCGTTGGCGGCCGGCACCGGGTTCATCCGCGGCGGGATGTACCGCAATGTGATGGTCATCGGGGTCGAGATCCTCAGCCGCTTCATCAACTGGCGCGACCGCAGCACGTGCGTCCTGTTCGGCGACGGGGCGGGCGCCGTCCTGCTCTCCGCCTCCGAGCAGCCCGGCGGTCTGCTGGGCTGGGAGCTGTTCAGCGACGGGACGGGCTGCAACGCGATCATCGTGCCCGGTGGCGGCAGCGCCCACCCCGCCTCGGCCGAGACGGTCGCCAAGGAGATGCACTACATCCAGATGCTCGGCAGCGACGTCTACAAGTACGCCACTCGACAGCTCGCCGACTCGGCGCTGGCCGCGCTCGCGAACGCGGGCATGACCGCCGCGGACGTGGACCAGTTCGTCTTCCACCAGGCGAACCTGCGGATCATCCGGAGCGTCGAGAAGGCGCTGGGCATCCCTGCAGAGAAGGTGTTCGTCAACATCGAGAAGTACGGCAACACGTCCGCCGCGTCAGTGCCCATGGCCCTGGTGGAGGCAATCGCGGCCGGCAGGATCCAGCCCGGCGACAAGCTGCTGATGGTCGCCTTCGGCGCCGGCTACACCGCCGGAGCGGCGGTCATCGAATGGACGGCCGATCCGGCGCGGGCGTTCCTTGCGCCCGGCGAGCAGACGCGCCTGGGCCGGCCGCGAGTCGGTGAGCCCGAGCTGGCATCGGTCAGCTGATGTTCGACCTGACGGGCAAGGTCGCCCTGGTCACGGGAGGAAGCCGCGGCCTGGGTCGCGCCATCGCGCTGGCCTTCGCGCGACAGGGCGCCGACGTGGCAGTGAACTACCGCGGCAACCAGGCGGCCGCCGATGAGACGGTGGCCGGCATCCGTGGCGCCGGGCGGCGCGCGGAGGCGATCCAGGGCGACACCTCCGGCGGTCGTGAAGCATGCGAGGCGATCGTGAAGGCCGCGCTGGATGCCTTCGGCAAGGTCGACATCCTGGTCAACAACGCCGGCATCACCCGCGACAACCTGCTGATGCGGATGGACGAGGAGGAATGGGACGCCGTCCTGTCCACCAACCTGGACGGCCCGTTCTGGATGACCCGGGCCATCAGCCGGCCGATGATGAAGGCCCGATCCGGACGCATCATCAACATGTCGTCCGCCGCCGGCCGGATGGGGAATCCGGGCCAGGCGAACTACTCCGCCGCCAAGGCGGGGCTCATCGGCCTCACCAAGACGACGGCTCGCGAGCTCGCCAGCCGCGGGATCACCTGCAATGCCATCGCGCCCGGATTGATCGAGACCGATCTCACCGCAGACCTGCCTGCGGCCGCCACCGAGGCGTTGACCAACCTGACGCCGCTGGGCTACGTCGGCAACGTGGATGACGTGGCCGCCGCCGCCGTCTATTTCGCGTCCGACGAGGCGCGCTACGTCACCGGCCAGGTGCTGGGGGTGGACGGCGGCATCGTGATGGGGGCCTAGCCCACTCGACCGCCCCGGCAGGCTCCTTGCTGCATTCGTAGGATGAGCGCGCACACCAGCGAGCGCTCGCTCACTCGAAAGGAGTCGGCATGATCACCCTTCGTTCCCTGCTGCGCCCCACGCGGCAGGTGCACGCGCACTGCGACATCCCCTGTGGCATCTACGACCCCGAGCAGGCCCGCATCGAGGCCGAGTCGTGCCTGCGCATCATCGAGAAGCACGACGCCAGCGATGACAAGCTCTTCCGGGCCCAATGCATCCATGTCAAGGAGGAGCGCGCCGAGCTCGTCAAGCACCACCTCGACGTGCTGTGGCACGACTACTTCAAGCCGGAGCACCTCGAGAAGTACCCGGACCTGCACACGACCTTCTGGAACGCCAGCAAGGCCGCGTCGAAAGTCAAGCAGTCCATGGACGCCGCCGCGGCAAAGGACCTGCTGGGCATGATCGACACCATCGACGAGATGTGGAAGTCGACCGGGGGCCCCGAGAAGACCCGGGTCAGCGGCCGCCCGTCCTGAGGTGAGCGGCCGCCTGGCCCTTGCCGCCGCCGTCCTGGGCGGCGCGGCGGCGATTCTCCTGGCGTTGCGCCGGGCCGTGGACGTGGTCGAGGTGCGCGGTGGCTCCATGGCCCCCGCCCTGCTGGCAGGCGACCGGCTGCTGGTCGAGTCAGTGACCTACCGTCGCCGTCCGCCACGTCCGGGGGAGGTGGTGCTGGCACCGGATCCACGCGCGCCGGAGCGAGAGCTCATCAAGCGCATCGCCACGGTGGATCCGGTCGCTGCGACCGCCAGCCTGGCTGGCGATGCGCCCGATGCCAGCACCGATTCCCGGGCCTTCGGGCCCGTGCCGCTCAAGGACGTTCGGTGGCGCGCGGTCGGGCGCTACTGGCCACCCCGGCGCCCCTGAGCTCCAGCTGCGAAGCGTGCGGCTCACGCACCCTGGG
>DASSEC010000095.1:0-3816 GCA_035696685.1 Candidatus Limnocylindria bacterium
GGTGAACCCGGTGATCCCCGAGGCGGTGTGCATGGTCTGCGCGCAGGTCATCGGCAACGATGCCGCAATCGCCTTTGGCGGCGCGGCCGGCAACTTCGAGCTGAACGTGATGCTGCCGATGCTGGCGCGCAACATCCTGGAGTCGATCCGGCTGCTGGCCAACGTCAGCCGGCTGTTCGCGGACCGATGTATCGCCGGCATCACCGCCAACGCAGAACGCGCCCGCGAGTACGCCGAGGGGTCGCCCTCCATCGTCACCCCGCTCAACCCCTACATCGGCTACGAGGAGGCGGCCAAGGTCGCCAAGCAGGCGCTCGCGGAGGGCAAGCCGATTCGCCAGGTGGTGATGGAGCGCGGCTACGTCGAGCAGGGAAAGCTCACGCTCGAGCAGCTGGACGAGGCGCTCGATGTCATGCGCATGACGGGCAGCCCGGACGGCGAAACGCCGCGACCCTGAGGACCGCGGCGCTTCGTGACCGGTTCGGCAGGCGTGCCACTACTTCAGCCCCGTTACGTTACGTAAACGGAATACGCCTGCCGCGCCGGGTGTTCGGTTGTGACCCGAGTGTGCGAGGCGGCGCGCGGCGCCGGCAGGGGCGAATGTCCCGGTCGGGCCGGGAAGCGACCGCGGCGTACAATCGGGCACACCGTCCCTGCCGTCTGACCTTGACCGCCGGGAGCGCTCCCGCGCTGCCCCGCCCCTCCCGAGGAGAAGCCCCCACCGTGACCAGCTATCGCAACCTGATCGGCGACGAGTGGGTTGATGCCCGCTCCGGCGCCACCTTCACCAGTGTCAGCCCCGCCAACCATGACGAGGTGATCGGCGAGTTCCCCGCGTCGGGCCCGGCCGACGTCGACGCGGCGGTCGCGGCGGCCAGGGCCGCCTTCCCGGCCTGGTCGCTGATGCCCGCCCCGAAGCGCGGTGAGATCCTGTTCAAGGTCGCGCGGCTGCTGGCCGAGCACAAGGAAGAGCTGTCACGACTCATGACCCGCGAGATGGGCAAGGTCCTGCCCGAGGCGCGCGGCGACGTCCAGGAGGCGATCGACGTCGCGTACTACATGGCCGGCGAGGGACGGCGCCTGTTCGGCCAGACCGTCCCGTCCGAGATGCCGGACAAGTTCGCCATGGCCATCCGTCGACCGATCGGCGTGGTGGGCATCATCACCCCCTGGAACTTCCCGGTCGCGATCCCCGGCTGGAAGCTGTTTCCGGCCCTGATCTGCGGCAACACGGCGGTCATCAAGCCCGCTTCGGACACGCCTGCCTGCCTGGTGCGCTTCGTGGAGCTGCTGCGGGAGGGTGGCATCCCCGCCGGCGTGGTCAACGTGGTGACCGGGAGCGGCGGCGACGTAGGCAATGCCATTGTCGATCACCCGGACGTCCGCGTCATCAGCTTCACCGGCCACACCGAGACCGGGGTCGAGATCAGCCGCCGTGCGGCCGAAACGCTGAAGCGCGTCAGCCTGGAGCTGGGCGGCAAGAACCCCATCGTGATCTGGGAGGACGCCGACCTGGACCTGGCGCTCGACAGCGTGGTCTGGTCGGCCTTCGGCACCAGTGGCCAGCGCTGCACGGCGGCCAGCCGCATCGTGGCGCATCGGTCCATCCACGACCAGTTCGTCCAGGCGCTGCGCGCTCGGGTGGCCAAGCTGGTGCTGGGCGACGGCCTGCTGGAGACCACCGACGTTGGCCCGGTGATCAACGACACGGCGGTGGAGCGCATTGCCGCCTATGCCGTCATCGGCCGCGACGAGGCCGAGCTGGTGATCGGCGGTGAGCCCGCCCGCGACGGCGACCTGGCCAAGGGCTCGTTCTTCCAGCCGACCATCTTCGCCGACGTGCGACCCGATGCCCGGATCGCCCAGGAAGAGATCTTCGGGCCGGTCACCTCGGTCATCCCGGTCGACACCTGGGACGAGGCGGTCAGCGTGGTGAACGGCGTGAAGTACGGGCTGTCGACCTCGCTGTTCACCCGCGACATCAACCTGGCGTTCCGCAGCATCCGCGACTTCGACTCGGGGCTCGGCTACGTGAACCACGGCACCATCGGCGCCGAGGCGCACCTGCCGTTCGGCGGCGTCAAGGCGACCGGCAACGGCCACCGCGAGGTCGGCCAGGCGGCGCTCGACTTCTTCAGCGAGTGGAAGAGCGTCTATATCGACTACTCCGGCAAGCTGCAGCGGGCCCAGATCGACATGAGCTTCGTCGACCAGGAGTAGCGCCGGCTCGGTCCCTTTGCGCCGGGGCGGCCGGCGTGCCACGATCGGCGGCGACATGCGACTGCCGTATTTCCCGATGCACGTGGTGGTGTTTCCGCACCTGCCGCTGCCGATCCACGTCTTCGAGGAGCGCTACCGGCTCATGACGCAGGACGTGGTGGCGGATGGCTCTCCGTTCGCCGGCCGATTCGTGGTGTCGATGCTGACCGAGGGCTCCGAGGTGGAGGAGCCGCGGACGGCGCATCCACACGCGCAGCGCGTCGGAACGATCGTGGAGGTGCGCAGCGCCGAGCGTTTCGCCGATGGGCGCTGGGCCCTGCTGGTGGTCGGCGTGGAGCGGGCGACCCTTAGCGAGGTCGACTACTCGGGGCCGTACGCCACGGCGCGGGTGGAACCGCTGGCAGATGTCGCCGGCGACGCCCAGCGCGCCACGCAGCTCCTCCCACGGGTGCAGGCCGCGCTGGACGCCTACATGGAGACGGTGAAACGGTTCGTGGCGTCCGCCGCGTCCCTGGGAGCGGATTCCCCCGAGATCACCACCGTGGCCGCTTCCCTGGACGAAGTCCTCAAGCCGATCCGACTGCCCGACGACCCGACGGCTGCCAGCTACGCGGTCGGTGGCGTGCTGCAGATCGAGCTGATTCGCAAGCAGCAGCTGCTCGAGCTGCCCGATGCCGCCACGCGGCTGGGGGCCGAGCTGGACCTGCTCCGGCGCGAAGCCAGGCTCCTCTCCGATGGGGCGATGCCGCCGGTGGCGACCGCGGACCTGCGCTACCACCCGAACTGAGGATCGCGAAGCCAGCCATGAGCCATCCGACGGGGCGCGTCGTCGCGCTGTTCGCCGCCGTACTGCTGCTCGTGGCGGCCTGCGGTGGGCCCACACCCAGCGGCTCCGCCGGATCCGCCACGGCATCGGCGTCCCGCTCGGCGAGCGAGAGTCCCGCTGGGACGGCTGCGTCGGGTGCGCCGAGCCCGACCGGGGGCGTGACGACCTATACCGTCCAGCCCGGTGACACGCTCAGCTCGATCGGTCGCGCGTGGGGCGTCAGCGTCGCCCAGCTGCAGGCGTGGAACGGCGCCGCCTATCCCTCGCTGGCAACGGACCCGGGCGTGCTCCAGGCTGGCTGGGTGCTCATCGTGTCAGGCGGATCGGACGCCACGCCACGGCCATCGGCGCCAGTGGCCACGCCGGCGCCGACTCCGCCGCCCGCCGGTTCGGGCTGCAGCGCGGGCAACCGCATGGCGGCGGGCAGCCCACAGACGTTCTCCACGATCCCCGGGGCGGGCAAGGGCGTGGCACTGACGCTGGACATGGGCGGGCGGCTGGATCCCGGCGTGGACATCCTGCGGCTCCTCATCCGGGAGCAGGTCTGCGTCACCCTGTTCCCAACCGGCGCCATGGCGCAGTCGGAAGAGGGCCAGGGGATCATGGCGATCGTGCGTGCCCATCCGGAGCTGTTCGAGATCGGCAACCACACCATGCACCACTGTGACCTGGTGCGCGGCGGGGGTGGCTCGCCGACAACGGCTCCCTGCGCCGGTGGGCCGCCGAGCACCAGCTTCATCACCCACGAGCTGACCGATGCCGGTGCGATC
>DASSEC010000096.1:0-2067 GCA_035696685.1 Candidatus Limnocylindria bacterium
CCAGATCAGACGGCCAGCGCCATGAAGAACGGAATCAATGGCAAGGAGGTCGTCGTGGCCCAGAACGAGGACGTACCGGCGCGGCAACCGCCGGGACCGGATCCCGCGCGCAAGCGCCTGATCGGAGAGGGCATGCCGGCCAGCTCGTCCCAGTTGGCGATCAGGGCCGCCGGGCTGCGCAAGTCGTTCGGCGACCAGGTGGTGCTGGACGGCATCGACCTGGAGGTGCGTGAAGGAACGGTGTTCTCGCTGCTCGGTCCCAACGGGGCCGGCAAGACCACCACCGTGCACATCCTGTCCACCCTGATCGGCGCCGACGCCGGCGAGGTCGCCGTCGCCGGCCACGACCTGGCCCGGGAACCGGACGCGATCCGCGCGGCGATCGGTGTCACCGGGCAGTTCTCGGCGGTGGACAAGCTGCTCACCGGCGAGGAGAACCTGCTCCTGATGGCCGACCTGAACCACCTGCCCCGCAGCGAGGGCTGCCGCCGCGCCGCCGAGTTGCTGGAGCGGTTCGAGCTGACCGAGGCGGCCAAGAAGCTGCCGCCCACCTACTCAGGTGGCATGCTGCGCCGACTGGATCTGGCCATGACCCTGGTCGGCGACCCGCGCGTCGTCTTCCTGGACGAGCCGACCACCGGGCTGGACCCGCGCAGCCGCCGCACCATGTGGGAGATCATCCGCGAGCTGGTGGCCGGCGGGGCCACCATCCTGCTGACCACCCAGTACCTGGAGGAGGCCGACGAGCTCGCCGACCAGGTGGCGCTCCTGGACCACGGGCGGCTGATCGCCGAAGGCACCCCGGAGGAGCTCAAGCGCCTGGTCGGTGGCGGCCACGTCCGCCTCCAGGTCGCCGACGCCACCACGCTCAACCACACCGCCAAGGCCCTCGGCGTCGCCGCGCGCCAGGAGGAGGCGCTCGCCTTGCAGGTCCCAAGCGACGGCAGCGTCCGGTCCCTGCGGGCCCTGCTCGATCGGCTCGACCGCGAAGGCATCGAGCCGGTCGAGCTGTCGGTGCACACCCCCGACCTGGACGACGTCTTCCTCGCCCTGACCGGCCACGCCAAGGAGACAGAAGTGCCATGAGCACCCTCACCTATGCGGTGCGCGACTCGGTGACGATGCTGCGCCGCAATCTGCTGCACGCCAAGCGCTACCCCGTCTCGACCACCGGGACCCTGGTGGTGCCGATCCTGCTGCTGCTGGCGTTCGCCGGGCTGTTCGGCAACGCGCTGGGCGCCGGGCTGGGCGTCATCGCCAACGGCGCCGTCGACTACACCGATTACCTCACGCCCTCCGTCATCGTGATCGCCGCGGCCTCCGGGGCCCTGTCGACGGCACTCAGCGTCAACCTCGACATGACCGCAGGCATCATCAACCGCTTCCGGACGATGGCGATCTCCCGGGCGGCGGTGCTGACCGGGCACGTCCTGGGCAGCGTGATCCAGACGATCATCGCCATCGTGCTGGTCATCGTCGTCGCGCTGGTGATCGGCTTCCGGCCCAACGCCACCGCCGTCGAGTGGCTGGCGGCAGCCGGCCTTCTGGCGCTGCTCACCCTCGCGCTCACCTGGCCGGCGGCCGCCGCCGGCCTGGCGGCCAAGGGCCCCGAGGGCGCCAGCAACATCCAGCTTCTGGCGTTTCTGCCGATCCTGGGCAGCGGGGTCGTCCCACCAGAGTCGATGCCGGCCGGGGTACGCTGGTTAGCCGAGCACCAGCCGTTCACCCCGATCATCGAGACGCTGCGGGGGTTGCTGGTGGGCACCCCGATCGGCAACAACGCGATCATCGCGCTCGCCTGGTGCGTCGGCACCGCGCTGATCGGATACCTGTGGGCCAGGGCGCTGTTCCGCCGCGATCCGTCATCGAACTCCCGCGAGGTGTTCACCGCCGTGCGGTAGGCCGCTTCCACGCCCGAACGGCGGTCAGGGCCGCGCCGTCCTCCAAGCCATCGCTACTGCGGACAATGGAGAAGGGATAACCGACATGAGCGACATCGACACCCCGGACCAGCAGGCGCAGCAGCCGCCCGGGCCTGATCCGAAGCTGCGACTTCTTGACCGGTAC